>DATFGN010000341.1:0-19451 GCA_035249405.1 Gemmatimonadales bacterium | reverse complement strand
GGAGGTCCTGGCCCAGCTCCGGCAAGGACGCCTGGCCCTGCAGGGTCGCGGCCATGCCTCGGGAGGCCACGCGCAGCGCGCGAATGCCGGTCAGGGCCGAGTGCAGGTGATCGGTGAGACCGTCGGCGAAGTAGTCCTTGTCGGGATCGCCGCTGGCGTTCGCGAGCGGCAGGACGGCGATGCCGGCGACCGCCGTCATTCGTCGCCGCCACGCCGGCGACTGGGATTGGAGCGTCGTTTCCGGTTGCGGCGGGCTTCGGCGGCGCGCACCATCAGATCCTCGATCGCGCCCGAGGGATCGAATTCCGTGAAGCCGAGCGCGACCTTCAGCTCGTATTTGCGGATGGTACGGTTATTCCACTCCTGCACGTTGTACTGCACGCGCGTCGCAATGATCGGCGCCTTGTCGAAATTCGCGTCCACGGCCATGACGGCGAAGTTGCCGCCTTCGAGGCGGGCCAGGAGATCCGAGTCGCGGAAGCTCTTCTTCAGGATTTCGGCGACGGCGCGCAACACCGTGTCGCCTTCATCGTAGCCGGCCACGGTGTTGATCTGCTTCAAGCCCGACACGTCGGCCGACACGATGAGGAACTGCCCCTTCTGGCGCTGGGCGCGCTTGATGTAGGGGTCGCCGAGCGTGACGAATCCGCGCCGGTTGTACAGACCGGTCAATCCGTCGATGAACGACAGGCTGCGGAGTGCCGTTTGCAGATTCGAGATCTGCAGGGCTGAACGGATCGCGCGCGCCAGGAGCTCGCCGTCGACTTTGCCCTTCTGGAGAAAATCTTGCGCGCCGGCTTGCAGCGACTGGGCGGCGAGATCGTCCTCCCCCTTGGCCATCAGGGCGATCACCGGCACGTCTTCGTGCCGCTCCCGGATCCGCATCAGGGCATCGAGCCCTCGGGCCTCCGGCAAAGAAAGATCGAGCAGCACCACGTCGAATTCCCCGGAGTTCAGGCGATCCAGTCCCTCGGCCAGGCCGGGGACGTGGGTCAGATCGTACGGCTGGGCGCCCGACGCGGCCGGTGTCACCTCGCCCATGACGTCCTGCAGCAGCTGCGCGTGACGCGCGTTGTCTTCGATCAGCAGGATGCGGATCGCCTCGGTGCCGATATCCGCCAGTGTCTGGCGGGCGAGCCGACCGGAGATACGGGACAGTAGCGCCTCCATGAGCAGTGGGCGGGCCCCAACCCGACCCGGCGCTTAATCTTCGGGGTATCAGCGCCCGGCGCCAGTCACCATGATCAGAATCCTGTTGCTCGGTTGTTGCCTGCTCGCCGCCTGCGAGCATGCCTGGCCATACGACGCGTCCGCCCCTGGCCCACTCGGTCCGCGGGGACAGGCTTTGCCGCGCCAGCTGACCTACAGCACGGGGGACGACCGGCACCCGAGCGTCTACGGGAACTGGCTCGTCTACAGCCGCCTCAACCCGGACGAGCAAGGGAACGAACGCTGCGTCGCCGTGCTTCCCGTCGACGGCGGCACGATCCACCAGGAGGCGTGTCCCGCGCAGCCTCGCACGCTGGCCGATACGTTCGTCGACACGTGGATCGAGCCGGCGCTCTCGCCGGATGGGCGGCACGTGGCCTACATGTGGCAGCAAGGGTCCCTCGTGAGTGTGCTCGGCTTTGGCCCCACGCGTATCGTCGTCGCACCGATCGAGCAGCCGGGGGACACCACGGGCTTCTTGTGGCGGATCTTCTATATCAGGCCTGACGGACGGATTTCCGATGCGATCACCCAGCTGAGCTGGGCCGACGACCACACGCTCCGCTTTCTGATCGGCTACGAGTTCATCTTCAAGGTCAAAGGCGGCGGCGCCGAACGGTTCACCGATACGACTTTCGATTCCTACGGCCTCGCCGACTTGGATGTCGAGACCGGTGCGTTGCGCGTCAGCGTGCCGGGCGATAGCGCGTTGCAATACGCGCCGGCTCCGGACGGCGGCGTATGGCTGATCCGGAGTGCCGCGCCGGAGCGTCTCCTTCATTTGGGAGCAGGGGCGGTTAGTGCGACGACGGTGGGCGGCTTCTCCGGGCCGGTCCGGTGGCTGACCAACGTCGCGGGACTTCCCGCGGCGATCGTGAGCGACACGCTCGTGGAATGGCTGGCTCTGGGCGACTCGCTGCCGCATCGCATGGTGGTGGGAGGCAGTCGGGGCCCGGTGACCCGCATCGTGGGTATTCCGGGCACCCGCCGCTTCGTGGCGGAAATCGAGCGCGGCTGGGATCTGTTCGGCGACCGCGCCAATCTCTGGTTGTACGAGTTGCCGCCTTAGCTCACCCCGACTGCCAGGGCGTCCCGGCCCAATCGGCCGGTGGCGGGATCGAAGAAGTGCTCGGCGGCGACTGCGGCGACCAGGGCGACGATCTGTCCTTCGTCGAAATGGCAGCGCGCGCGGACCAAGACCTCCGGAGGGAATCCTCCGTCGGTTTCCGAGAAACGGGTCACGGCATCCGCCAGGGCGAGGGCCGCCCGCTCGGCTTCCGAATACTGCCCCGCGCTGGAATACTGCACGACCGCGTCGACGGCTTCCGGAGAGATCCCGGCCTTCTGCGCCATGTGGCGGCCGTGCGCGATGCAGTAGGGGCACCCGCTGCGTTCCGCGGCCAGTTGCGAGACGAGCAGGAGCAACCGTGGCTCGAGCGGGGCGATCGGCGACCAGGTCCTAGCCAGCCGAGCGTAGGCCGGGAGGCCGAGCGGCCCGGGCAATCGCGCGGGGCTGGCGCGTCGGGGAGCTCCAACCCACGCGGCAACGCGGTCGAGGGGCCAGAGAGCGCTCATTTTCGTGCTCCCCCTTGAGCGAGCTGCCCGTAGAGGTCATCCAGCATGGCCGCACCTCGTGCCAGTCGGGCTTCGTCGTCGCTCGATGCGCTGGTGATCCCATCGAGCACGATCTGTAGCCCGGGTGTTTCCGGGCGCTCGTACTTGTCGTCCTTGCAGTCGATGTCGTGCACGATCTCTCCGATGGCGCTCAGGGCGGCGTCTTTGAGCTTGTAGTGTCGGCATAGTGTCTCGAAGGTGCAAAGAGCACCCTCATGGGTGAATTCACCTTCGAACATGTCGAATCGCACCTCGTCGGGCTCTGGCCGGTACCCTTTGGGCGGGACAAAACGAAACTGCGCGTTGGGATCGATAAACCGTTTGATGAGCCAAGCCGAGGCGATCCGATCGACGTAGATGCCGGTGCGGGTGACCCAGGTGCGGCCGAGTGGGGCGGCTTCGGGTTGGGTCATGGCTGGACTACCTGTGCCGGTAAGGCGCAGCGAGAGGGCATCGAGAGCTGCCTCCGCGTCAGGGCGCCCTGGGGCGCCGAAATGGTCCAGTGCCACGGCATTTGTCAGACGCCGCGTGAGTCGATCGATGTCGGCCCGCTCGTGGCGCGCGGCCACGGTGATCTCCGCGAATTCTCCGCTGCGGGCCGCCTGAAACGCGGCCACGAGCCGCCGGTCGGTCTCTTCGTTGAGGAACGACCCCTGGGCCAGCGTGGCTTCCCCGCCGTCCGCGGCGATCTCTCTCGCGAGCCATTCCAGGTCCTCACGGGATTGGTCCGAGACCGGCAGGACGTAAACGGTTCGTTTCAGGGGAATGGCACCGATGCGCTGCAGCCGGCGGCGCAGCTTGACCCGCAGGTAGTCGGGTTTCGGGGGAAGCTGATGGATCAGCATCAACCATTGAAGTGATACGTATGAATCATTCATTGATTCTATAGTATCAATTCAAGCAATCGGTGTCAAGCTCCGGGCCTGAAGTCCTCCGATGGGGTATTGACCCCCAGTCCCTCGGGCCGTCTCTTGTCGGGGGGCCCGTTCACCACATCGCCATCCCTCTAGACGACGGAGTTTCGCATGCGGGGCAGCGCCATTACTACCGCACTAATGCTCGCCACGACGCCACTCGCGGCGCAGACCTTTCAGGACTTCTGTACCGGCAACATTCCCGTCACCGTCGGACGCTGGGCATCCTACAAGTTCAGCGGCGGCCGGGTCGACGGCTCCACGATGCGCATGGCCATCATCGGCTCGGAGAAGTTCGGCGATTCCACGTACTACTGGTATGAGATGCAGATGCACTCCATGCGCGGCAACAAGCCCAACGCCATGATCATGCAGCTGCTGGTTGCCGGCATTGCCTCGCTGAAAGTGTCCATCCGCGGCCTGGTCATGAAGGACAACGATCGCCCCGCCATGCGAGCCCCCGACATGATGATCGGCATGATGTCGCGTTCGTTCACGTCGGGATTCAGCCAGTATCTGGAGCAACAGTGCAAGAAGGGTGCTGTTACCGTCGTCGGAGTCGAATCCATCACCGTGCCGGCCGGCACATTCCAGACCCTCCACATCAAGGACTCGGACGGCGGCGAAGCCTGGGCCTCGCGGGAGCTCGGCATGTTTCCCGTCGTGAAAGTCGTCGGCAAGGACGGGATGGTCATGGAATTGACCGATCGCGGTACGGGCGCCAAGTCGGCCATTACCGAAACGCCACAACCGATGATGCATTGATGGACCGACGCGCTGCCCTCCGACTGCTGGCGGCCTCGGCGGCAGCCGGGGCGATTCCCAGTGACCTCAGCGCTTTCGGTCGGACATTGCATGGTCGTCTCCTCGGTCCCACGCGAGTGCTCGACCCGCATCAGAACGCGACGGTCGTCGCATTGACCGATATGATTCTCCCGGCGACCGATACGCCGGGCGCCAAAGAAGCCAAAGTCACCGAATTCATCGATCTCCTCCTGGCCGAGTGGACCGAGCCGGACGAACGCCGACAATTCCTCACTGGCCTCGCCGCCGTGGACACGCGTTCGCGGGAGATGTTCGGCAAGGACTTCGTGGATGGGACACCGCGCGACCAGGCCGCTCTGCTCACGGTTCTGGACGATGAAACGGCGCAATGGAATTCCAAACGCGGAGCCATGCGTGGTGCTGAGCCTTTTTATCGTCGTCTGAAGTGGGTCACGTTGTTTGGATACTTCACATCCCAGGTGGGCGCCGAGCAGGAAGCCCACTTCGCCATCATCCCGGCGCGCTACGTGCCGTGCGCGCCCGCCGACACCGCGGGGTCGGAGTAGTCATGGCCAAGACCTACGATGCGATCGTGGTCGGTTCCGGGATGACTGGTGGATGGGCGGCCAAGGAGCTCTCGGAGGCGGGTCTCGAGACCCTGGTGCTCGAGGCGGGCCGCATGATTACCACCGCCGATTACGTGGAGCATGTCCCCACGTGGCAGATGCAGTTCCGCGGGCTGGATGACCGCAGGACCCGCAGCGCGACCCAGCCGATCCAACGCGAGTGCTACGCCTGCGACGAATGGTCGTCCAAGTTCTTCGTGAACGACAACGACAATCCCTACACGACGCCGCCGGACAAGCCGTTCCTGTTCCTGCGCGGCCGGCAGGTGGGGGGCCGCTCGATCATGTGGGGCCGCCAGGTCTATCGGTGGAGCGATCTCGATTTCGAGGCGAACGCGCGGGACGGGATCGCAATCGACTGGCCGATCCGCTACGCCGATATCGCCCCCTGGTACGATCACGTGGAGCGCTTCGTCGGCGTCAGTGGCGAGAAACTCGGCCTCGCCCAGCTTCCCGACGGCCAGTTCCAGGCGCCAATGGATCTGAATTGTGGGGAAACGATGGTCCGCGACGCGGTCGCCAAGCACTGGCCCGGCGAGCGCGTTCTGACGGTCGGCCGCTGCGCCATCCTCACGGAAACCCTCAACGGACGCGCGGCGTGCCACTATTGCGGCTACTGTGAGCGCGGCTGCGTCACACGCTCGTACTTCAGCTCCGTCAACGCCACGCTGCCGGTGGCGCAAGCCACTGGGAAGATGACGCTCCGGCCCCACAGCGTCGTCCACAGCCTGATGTATGACCGGAATCGCCGTCGCGTCACCGGCGTCCGCGTTATCGACGCGCAGACGAAGCACGCCATCGAGTTTCGCGGTCGCATCGTGTTCTTGTGTGCGTCCACGCTCGAGTCGGCCCGCATCCTACTCAACTCAAAGACGCGCGAGTTCCCGACCGGCCTCGCCAATTCGAGCGGCGAGCTGGGGCGCAATCTCATGGATCACGTCATGGGGGGCGGCGCGAGTGGGAAAATCAACGCGCCCGCCGACAAGAAGCCGGTCGGGCGCCGGCCGAACGGGATCTACTTGCCGCGTTTCCGCAATCTCCAGGGCGGGCCGAAGTCGTCCTTTCTGCGCGGCTACGCATACCAGGGCGGAGCGGGACGCGAAGGGTGGGGCCGCGGCACTGAAATGGCAGGCTTCGGTGCGGACTGGAAGCATGCCCTCCGCGAACCCGGACCATGGGGCTTCACCTTCTATGGATTCGGCGAGTGTCTCCCCAATCACGACAACTTCGTGGAGATCGATCCGACCAAGGTGGACGCGTGGGGCGTGCCGGTGCTCAGGATCAACTGTGTTTACGGTCCCAACGAAACGGCGCTGATGCAGGATGCCTCGATCGCCGCCGCGGAGATGCTGGCGGCGGCAGGGGCGTGGGACATCTCGCCCTTCGTCGCCGACAATCCGCCCGGCAAGGCGATCCATGAGATGGGCACGGCCCGGATGGGTCGGGATCCGAAGACCTCGGTGCTCAACGCCCACAACCAGGCCCACGATATTCCCAACCTGTTCGTCACCGACGGCGCCTGCATGACTTCGTCGGCAAATCAGAATCCATCGATCACCTACATGGCCCTGACGGCGCGGGCCTGCGACTATGCGGTCAACCTGATGAAGAGGAGAGAGATATGAACCAGGGACGGGGGATACCGCGACGGGAATTCGTCGGGGCAATGGCCGCGGGCGTAGGTGCGCTGACCCTTCCCTCGTGCCTCACCGCCCGCGCGACGAACCGGATCGCCAAAGTCGGCATCCAGCTGTACACGGTGCGTGATGTGCTCAAGCAGGACTTTGAGGGGACGCTCTCCCGCATCGGGGCGATCGGCTATCGCGAGGTGGAGTTCGCCGGCTATTTCGACCACACGCCTGAGCAAGTCAAGGCGGCGCTGGCCAGTGCCGGCTTGACGTCACCGGCGACGCATGTGGGTCCCGACAATCTGGGCAAGAGCTGGGATGCGGTGGTGAATACGGCGAAAGCCGTCGGCCACGAGTACGTGATCGTGGCATGGATACCCGACGAGCAGCGGAAGACCATCGAAGACTGGAAGCGGATCGCCGAGCAGCTGAACCAGGCGGGGACCGCGTGCAAAGCGGCGGGCCTCCAGTTCGCCTATCACAATCACAACTTCGAGTTCATGCCGATCGACGGGCAGGTCCCGTACGACCTCCTGCTGGCAAACACCGATGCGAGCCTGGTGAAGCTGGAGATGGATCTCTTCTGGACCACGTTCGCCGGGGCGGATCCACTCGCCTATTTCTCCCGCACGCCAGGTCGCTTCCCGCTGGTCCACGTAAAGGACATGACACCCAAACCGACCCCGGACGCGACCCCCGACAAGGTCATGGTGGACGTGGGGAAGGGGAGCATCGATTGGAAGAAGATTTTCGCCCAGTCGAGTGTCGGGGGCATCCAGCATTACTTCGTCGAGCACGATCAGCCGGCCGACCCCTTGGCGAGCGCCAAGGCGAGCTACGACTTTCTGCACCAGCTCGAGTTTTAGCCGGCGTCAGCGCTTCCGTTCGGCGCCCAGCCTGGTCAACCCCGCGCGCGCTTCGGTGACATACGGCTGCAACACCGAGTCCGCGCGGGCCCAGGCGTCTACGACATAGTTGAAGTCCGCCGCGGCCTCCTCCCGCCGCCCCAGCCGCTCGCGCAGGCGGCCCCGCACCAGCGTGCGCAGCACGTCGGAAGGCAATGCGGGCAACAGGGAACTGTTGGACTCGATCTCGGCCAACGCTTCCTGGTGACGCCCGCGCGCTTCGAGCAGTTCGACGCGTTGCAGCAGGTCGAGCGAGCAGTAGCCGAAACACGCCGAATCCGGCAGCGCCAGGAATTGCGTCAATGCCCGGGTCGTATCGCCGCGTACCAGCGTGAGGAACGCCTTGGACGACCCGATCATGTAGCCGACCAACTCCTTGGCGATCGGCGGCACGTTCGGTGGCAGGTGCGCGATCGCCCCTTCCATCTGCCGCGTGATCTGCAGCAGGGCGGCCGTATCCCGCCGCGCCGCGGCCCAGGCGACGGTCCAGGGGCCCACCCGGCCGCTGGCCGGCGTCTGCAATAGCTGCTCCAGTACCAGCCCCGCACTGTCACGCGGAACCCCGTCCAGAATAGCGAGCTCAGCGTACAGGAAAGGATTCGCCGGCCCGATGTCCTGGTATGCCTGCCCGAGATGGCCGCGATACGCCTGGGCCATCGCCAGCGGCTGACGCGCCTGCGTCGACTCGGCCGCCGTCGTGGCCTTGCGCAGGCGCCCGGCGGTCCAGGCCCCGGCTACCCGCACCTGCGTCTCGGCCGTGTCGGGCCACCGATCGAACACGCCACCCATCATGAACGAGAGTGAAGGAGCGAGCGAGTCGAGCTCGGCGGCCGTCGCGGCCGAGTGGGCCATGCGCGGATCGACCAGATGTTCGAACAGGCGATACAACTCCGGATAGCGGCCCCCACTGCTCACCTTGAGGAACGCTGCGGCGTACCGACGCGCGCTGTCGGGCCCGCGCAGCTGCAGGGCGAGACCGACGGCGTGGATATAGGCGGGCGAGAAGGACGAGTCGAGCTCGATCGCGCGGTCGAACGCCTCGAGGGCGCGCGCGGGTGGGAGCCCCGCCGTCACCCCGAGATGGTAGCGCGCATCGCCCAGCGTATACCACAGCTCGGGATCGGTAGGATAGCGCCGTACCGCCTCGTCGAGAGTGGCGAGCAGCCGTCTGCCGAACGTCCACCACGCGCCGCCCACGAACTGCGGGCCGCTGAACCCGACCGCCATGAGTGAGTCGGCGGCGACAATGAGACTCTCGCGCGGCGCGAGTCCTTTGTTCAATCGACCCGCCGCGAGGGCATAGGTGCGCGTCAGCGTGTCCCCGGCGGAGTGCTGCCACCCGGCCGCCATGGACGCATGACTGAGCGCCAGCACGAAGGTGCTGTCCTGGGCAATGGCCTGCTGATGGTAGTAGAGCGCCGAATCGTATTGGGAACGACGCAGGAATTGCTCGCCCTGCAAGAAGGCCTTGAGGGCCGGGAGTGATTTCGAGCCCAACGGCGTGCCACGCACGGCGCCGATGGCGCGGGTTCGTCCCAGGGTGCGCAGTACGGCGACGGTGAGCGAATCCGCCAGGCGGTCCACGCGCGCGGTCTGGTCCCGGAGCTCGATCTCCTCGTGCGTCCCGGTAGACGCATCGAGGACCGTGGCGAGGAGGCGCACCGAATCCGGTCCGGCGCCGAGCAATTGACCGTACACCACGGTCCGGGCACCCGTGCTCCGGCCCAAGGCCTGTGCCGCCGTGACATCGCCGCGGCCGCCCCAGCGTTTCACGACCAGGGTGGGGGACACGGTGCGAAGGGGACCGGCGCCGTCCAGACTGCGGGACAGCACATCCACCATCCCTTCCCGCCACAGCGCGAGTGCGGGATCGAGAACGTCGAACGGGGCGACGGCCACGCGGTTGGTGTCGAACGTTGTCGAGCCGCTCCCGCGCAGCGCGAACCAGCCACCGGCAGCAAGCAACAATGCGCCGCCGGCGACCGCGACGGCCTTGTTCCAAGGGAACGCGCGCTGCCGGCCGTACCGCACCGACGTCGTTCCACCCGTCGGCGTGGCCATACCCTCGAGCGCCGGAACCAGCTCCGCGGCCGTCTGCGGCCTGTCTGCCGGATTCTTCTCGAGACACCACATGACCAGTTCGGCCAGACTGCGCGGCAGCTGGGGCCGGTGTTTCGTGATCGGCTCGATCGGCTCGGTCACGTGGGCGGCGAGCATCTGGTGCGGGCTCATCCCGGCGAACGGCGGGCGGCCAGCGAGCATCTCATACGCCATCGCGCCGAACGCGTACAGATCGGCGCGGTGATCCACGTTGGGGTCGCCGGCGGCTTGCTCGGGCGCCATGTAGGTCGGCGTGCCGATCGCGACCCCGATGGACGTCAGGCCGGACGAGCCGCCTGCCTGGCTCAGCGCCTTCGCAATGCCGAAGTCGGCGACCAGCGCATGGCCACCCGACAACAGCACGTTGTCCGGCTTGATGTCGCGGTGCACGAGGCCGCGGCCATGGGCATAGGCTAGGGCGTCGGCCACGTCCCGGAGCATGCGCAATGCGTCGCGCACGGGGAGCTCGCGCTCGCGTGCCAGCCGGGATCGCAGCGACTCGCCCTCGATGAGCGGCATCGTGTAGTAGAGCAGCTCCCCCGCGGCGCCGGCCGTGAGGAGTGGCACGATGTGGGGGTGCTGCAACGAGGCCGCCAGCTGGGTCTCGCGTCGGAACCGGTCGACACTGACGCCCGCGGCCAGCTCGGGCGCGAGCACCTTCACGACCACGCGCCGGGCCAGGCCGAGCTCCGTCGCGACGAAGACACGGCTCATGCCGCCGCCGCCGAGCTCCTTCTCGAAGCGGTAGCCGTCACCGAAGGCGGTTTGCAGCTGGGGCAGGAGGTCCGTGCTCAAGGTGCCCGGAAGATACGGGGCATCGCTGCTAGCCGCACCGGGTTACCTCCCGTATCGTTGCACAACGTGACCGCAGCGCCGCTGGCGCATCTCGAGCTGGTGTGCTTCGGGCCGCCGTTGGCGCGCCTCGATGGAGGGGCCGCGCCAGCCGACGTACTGTGGCGCAAGCATCTTGGTCTACTCATCTATCTCGCCCTGTCGCCTGATCGCGCTCGGGCGCGCGCCCACCTGCGGGGCCTGCTCTGGCCCGAGAAATCCGAAAAGGAAGCCCGCCATTCCCTCAACCAGGCGCTGCTCCTGCTGCGCACAAGACTGGGCGAGCAGCGGCTGATTTCGCACGAGCACACCGTCACGCTGAACGATGAGGCGTTGAGTGTAGACGCGATCCGGTTCGCCGCCCTCGCCCCCGACAAGCCGGCGGAAGCCGCGTTGCTGCTGCGCGGCGACTTCCTGGAAGGCTTCGCGGTCGACGACGCGCCAGGGTTCGAAGATTGGGCGATGCAGGAGCGGACGCGCTGGCGGGCGCGCGGCGCCGGCGTGCTGCTGGCTCAAGCCGAGGCTGAGCTTGCTGCTGGTCGCGTTTCCGATGCGGAGGAAGCCGCGCTCAAGGCACTGGCGCTCGAGCCGCACAGCGAGCCCGCGGCGCGCACGCGGCTCCGGGCCATGGCGCTGCGCGGCGACAGCGCGGGAGCCCAGGCGTGGTTTCAACAGTTCGCGCACCAACTCGAGCGCGATGTGGGCGGGCGCCCCAGTCGAGAGCTCGAGGCTTTGGTCGAGCGGATTCGCACGCGGTCCTGGCTTCCGGTACCCGCGATCGCGCCGGATCCAGCGCCGCCGTTCGTTGGGCAACAGGCCGCCCAGCGCGCGGCGCATCGCGTCATGAGCGCCGTCATCGCCGGATCGCCGCGCGCCCTAGCCTTCATTGCCGGTCCTGGTCTCGGAAAAACCCGGCTGCTCAGCGACACCCTCGCTGCAGCGGCGCTCGAGGGGGCGGGCACCGTGCTCGCGACACCGCTGGAGGGAGACTATGACGCGGCCTGGAGTACGCTCCGGACGTTGGCTCGTGCCGGGCTGACCACCCTTCCGGGAAGCGCCGCGACAGACCCGGGTGCGCTGGATGTGCTCAACAGGGTCCTGACCGAACGTGGCAGTCGCCCGCCGTCCGCCGACCACGGCGAAATCGCCAGCGCGCTGGCGCGGTTGTTCGCGGCGGTGGTAGAGGAGCGGCCCCTCGTGGTGGCCATCGACAACGCGCACTTCGCCGACGGGGCGACCCTCGCGGCGCTCGGCGCCGCACTCGGAGACGTTCGGACTGGCCCCCTCGCGCTCGTCTTTACCTGCACCCCGGAAGCAGAACGCGGGCCCCCGGCCCTGACGCGATTGCGCAGCGAAGTGGGCCTCCGACTCAAAGGAGAAAGCGTCCGGCTTGCTCCCCTGGACAGAGCGGACATCGACCAATTGGTCCTGGCGATGGCTCCGTGGTGCGCCGATCCGGAACGCCGCCAACGCCTCGGGCGCCGAGTCATGTTCGAAACGGGTGGGACGCCCTTCTTCGTCGTGACGCTGCTCCAGGCGTTGGCCCGTGCGTCGACGATGCGCGAGGACGTGCTCACCTGGCCTCGGCCGGGCAAGACCATCGATGGCCCACTTCCCATCTCCGTTCCGGACCTTGCGCGCATGGCGGTGGTGGCCCGCGCGTCGGCGCTCGACCCGTCCGACCTGCAGCTGCTACGCGCCGCGAGCGTCGGCGGGGCGCTGGATGCTGGCATCCTGGGCGTGACGAGCGTACTCAGTTCAGAGGAGCTGGAGCACGGCCTGGCACGACTGGAACGGGCGGGCTTCCTCGCCTTCGATGGTCAACGGTACGCGGTGGCGACTCCTCTCATCGCCGAGGTCGTGCGACGCGAGTGCCTCACGCCCGGGCAGCGCCAGGCGCTGCGCCGACGGACGGCCCAGGCCCTGGCGGAGCGGGATGACATGGAGGCGCGCGTGCTGCGGATCGAGTTGCTCGCCGAGCTGGAGCCCGATGCGGCGCTCGTGTCCGACGCTATCGCCGCCGCTGAGGCGGCGCTCGGTGCTGGAGCCGTGCGCGGCGCGAACCGGGCGCTGGCCGCAGCCGAGCGGATCTTCTCCAACGGCACCGACGCCGCCGTGCGCGATCGCATCGCGGATCTGCGTCGCCGAGTGAGCGGCGTGACGTGAACGAAAACAACAGGGCGGGGGACTGACGGCGCCCCACCGCCCTTCACGCGCGCACTGGAGGGAGTGCGCGGCTACGGCTCTTGCTTGTGATGCGGGTTCGCACGGGTTGAGGCGCTGTCCAGCGCCACCGCGTTGGGATCGGGCTTATACGGTTCGGTGATCCGGCTGGGTCCCTGACACGCCGCGCCGAGCAGCACCAACCCCACCAGGTACCAGGCACGCCTGTTCATTTCCCCTCCTCACGTGGTGCCGCGCGATGCGGCGTGACGTTGCTTCACCCACGCGAGAACGTAGGAAACGCTCAACACGCGCCGGACAATCGTCCGGCGCGTGCAGTCAAGTCGTTGTCGCTCGAATGGTTACTGTGGGGCTACGGCTTTTCGACGATGTCCGGCTTGAGCGTGGAGATGGCCGCGAGTACCTCGGCCTGCTCCGCGGCGGGCACGGTGAACTTGTTGAGCGTCGCGACCAGGAGCCGCACCGCGCGGTCCCACTCGGCGCCCGTGATGCCCAGTCCGGCATGCGACGCTTTCATGCTGCGACCGATGTACACGCATGGGCCACCGGTGGCTGCGCACAGCTGATCGACGACGAGCTGGCGGATGCGCAGTTGCGAATCCTTGCTGTGGCCGGCGAAGAAGCGTCCGATCACCGAATCGGTTGCCAGTCGACCGATGAAATCGTCGGTCACGGCCGCGAGCGCATCGTAGCCCCCGAGTCGTTTGTAGAGGGTGGGCGCTTGGGCATGGAGGGCTCCGGCGAACATCACGAGGCCCACGGACAGTGCGGCGACGGCATGAAGACGGCGCATTCGGACTCCAAAGGATGGTGAATGACTCAATCTGCCACCATCAGGAATGTGGCGCGAATTGCCCCACCTCTTAGGCCATGATAGTTTCTGGTGCCATTCAGACGGACTTCCAGGGGGAGAAGCGCGACGCCGTGCCGCCAATTCGACGACACCGACCTTCGCTCGTTGTTCTCAGTCTGGCTCTCCTCGCCGCATGCGGCGGGCCCTTTCCGCAGTCGACCCTGGCACCAGTTTCCGACTTCGGGCGCGACATCGACCAGCTGTTCACCCAGATTTTCTGGTGGGCGGTGGTGGTGTTCGTCCTGGTCGAGGGTCTCCTGCTGTACGCCGTGTTCCGGTTCCGCCATCGCGAAGGCGCGCCGCATCCGAAACAACGCGAGGGCCATACGGCTCTGGAGATTGCCTGGACGCTCGCCCCGGCGTTGATCCTCGTGTTCATCGCCGTCCCCACCGTGCTGACGATCTTCAAGACGTCCGGCCATGCGCCGGAGGGCGCTATCCGCGTCGAGGTCATCGGCCACCAGTGGTGGTGGGAGTACCGCTACCCCGACCTCGGGATCGTGACCGCCAACGAGCTGCATCTGCCGGTGGGTCGACCCGTGTCGGTCGATATCACGTCGGCCGATGTCATCCACAGCTGGTGGACCCCGCGGCTCGGGGGCAAGCGTGACGCCACGCCGAACCGTCACACGCGGCTCGCGTTCACCCCGGATTCGATCGGCATGTTCATGGGGCAATGCGTCGAGTACTGCGGCGCCTCGCACGCCAACATGCGGTTACGCACGTTCGTGGAATCCGATGCCGACTTTCAGGCATGGGTCGCGGCCCAGGCGGCCGCACCGCCCACGCCGGCCACTGGCAGCCCGGAAGCGGCCGGACGGGCGGCATTCCAGCGGTACGGCTGTATCGGTTGCCATACGGTCGCGGGCTTCTCGACCGGTGCGTTGGGACCGAATCTCACCCATGTCGGCGGCCGGACCACGATCGCCAGCGGGACGATGATGAACACGGAGGAGCACCTGCGGAGCTGGATCGGGGATCCCCCGGCCATGAAACCCGGCTCCATGATGCCCAGGATGGGCGTGCCGCCCGCGGATATCTCGACGCTGGTCGCCTACCTGATGAGTCTCAAATGAGCGAGTCCAAAGGCCTGAAGAGCTGGCTCACGACCACCGATCACAAGCGCATCGGTCTGCTCTACTTCTGGACGGCGTTCGTGTTCTTTCTGATCGGTGGGCTCGAAGCGTTGGTGATTCGCGCCCAGCTGGCCAGACCCGACAGCCACCTAGTGACGGCGGAGACCTACAACCAGCTGTTCACCATGCACGGCACGACCATGGTGTTCCTGGCGCTGATGCCGCTCGGGGCGGCCTTCTTCAATTTCATCGTGCCGCTCCAGATCGGCGCCCGGGACGTGGTGTTCCCGCGGCTCAACGCGTTCAGCTACTGGGTGTTCCTCCTGGGCGGCGTGTTCATGAACGCCAGCTGGTTCCTGCCCGGTCACCCGGCGCCCGACGGTGGGTGGTTCGGGTACGCGACGCTTACGGAGCGGCAATTCTCCCCCGGGCCGAATATCGACTTCTGGGTGCTGGGACTGCAGATCCTCGGCATCGCCTCGCTGGCCGCCGGCTTCAACTTCATCGTCACGATCTTGAACCTCCGGGCCCCAGGCATGCGGTTGAAGCGGCTGCCGGTGTTCTCGTGGATGACGCTGGTGACGTCGTTCTTGATCATCACCGCGTTCCCGGTCATCACGGTCGCCCTCGTCTTCCTGATGTTCGATCGCGTGTTCGGGACGCATTTCTACATCCCGGCGGCGGGCGGCGACCCCATCCTCTGGCAGCACCTGTTCTGGGTGTTCGGGCACCCCGAGGTGTACATCCTGATTCTTCCAGCGATGGGCATCGTGTCCGAGGTCTTGCCGGTGTTCTCGCGCAAGCCGTTGTTCGGCTACACGGTGATCGTGTATTCAGGGGTGCTCATCGGCTTCATGGGCTGGGGGGTGTGGAGTCACCACATGTTCTCGGTCGGCCTGGGCCCGATCGCCGATTCGGTGTTCTCGCTGACCACGATGCTGATCGCGATCCCTACCGGGGTGAAGATCTTCAACTGGCTCGCGACCATGTGGGGCGGGACGCTCCGGCTCACCACCGCGATGTGCTTCTCGATCGGGTTCATCGCGCTGTTCACGATCGGGGGACTGTCGGGGATCACCCACGCCTCGCCGCCGGCCGACCTGCAGCAGACCGACACCTATTACGTGGTCGCGCACTTTCACTACGTGCTGTTCGGCGGCACCATCATGGGGCTGTTCTCGGGCATGTACTACTGGTGGCCCAAGATGATGGGCCGCCTGTTGTCGGAGCGGTTGGGGCTGGTGCACTTCTGGCTCACGTTCATCGGGATGAACCTGACCTTCTTCCCGATGCACTTCATCGGCCTGCTCGGCATGCCGAGACGCATCTACACGTATTCGACCGACCTCGGGGTCGACCGCATGAACCTCTGGTCCTCGATCGGGGCGTTCATGATCGGCGTCGGGATGCTGGTGTTCGCCTACAACATGTGGCGCACGCGGCGGCACGGGGCCAAGGCCGGCCCCAACCCGTGGCGCGGGGCGACGCTCGAATGGGCCACATCGTCGCCGCCACCAGCGCACAACTTCGACGTCATCCCCACGGTGCGCAGTCGTATGCCGATGTGGGATCCGCATCCGCCGCCGGCGGAGGCCGGGGAGCCGGTACACGTTCCCCCGGGATCCTGGTGGCCGCTCGTGGCCGCGATCGGATTGCCGGTCATGGCACTGGCACCGCTGACGCACACCTGGTGGGTCGCGCTCGTTGGAGCGGCCATCATTCTCTACGGCATTTACCGGTGGGCCTACGAGCCCTTCGAGGTCTGAGATGAGTCACGGCGCGACCGCGCATCGTACCAGCATGGGGTTGGACAACCGGAAGATGGCGTTCTGGGCGTTCATCGGCTCGGAGTGCCTCCTCTTCGGGACCCTCATCTCGACCTACCTGATCTATCAGGGGCGCAGCGTCTCGGGTCCCACCCCGGGGGAGATCCTCAACATTCCGATCACCTCGGTCAGCACCTTCGACCTGCTCATGTCGAGCCTCTGGATGGTGCTCGCGCTCGCGGCCGTCCAGCGTGGCGACATGAAATGGGCCAAGATCTGGCTGCTCGGGGTCGCCATCGGCGGCGCCATTTTCCTCGGGTTCCAGGTGTACGAGTTCACCTCGTTCGTGCACGAGGGGCTGACGCTGCAGACCAACCTGTTCGGCGCGACCTTCTTTGTTCTGACCGGAACCCACGGCGCGCACGTGACCGTGGGTGTCCTGTGGATCCTCACCCTGTGGGTACGAGCCGTGCAGGGGAAATTGGGGCCCGAGCACGCCATCACGGTTGAAATCGCCGGCCTCTACTGGCATTTCGTCGACGTGGTGTGGATCGCCATTTTCACCCTCGTGTATCTGCTCCACAAGTGAGCGGAGGCCACCAGATGCGGGAATCCAGGGACATCCCCCCGATTCGGGTCTCGAGCGACTCGTACCCTATGCCGGACCTCAAGTCGGTCGACCGCCCGCACCCGACGGCGGGGACGTACCTCAGCGTCGCAGCGATCCTCGTCATCCTGACTCTGATCGAGGTCGGCGTCTTCTACGTGCCGGCGTTCCACCCGTTTCTGACGCCGATCCTGCTCGTCCTGTCGGCCGTCAAGTTCGTCATCGTCGTCATGTTCTACATGCACCTCAAGATGGACCACCGGTTCTTCACCCTGCTGTTCGGGGGGCCCCTGCTGCTCGCCACGGGTGTGATGCTGGGACTGCTGTTCCTCTTCGGGGTGATGACCCTCGGACGGTGACGTGATCGTCCCGCCGGAGGACTGGCGGCGGCTGACCTTCCATCCCAGCGTGGTGATCGGGCTCGTCCTCGTGGGCGCGCTCTATGTGTACTTGGGCGGGCTCACGGCGCCGCGGCGGCGCGTCATCGCATTCGGGGCTTCGCTGTTCGTCCTATTAGCCGCGTTGAACGGCCCTCTGCACGATCTCTCCGACGAGTATCTGTTCAGCGCCCACATGGTGCAGCACCTGATTCTCACGTTGCTGTTCCCTCCGCTGTTTCTCTACGGACTGCCCGCCGATTCGGTCCGCCGTGTGTTGGGACCCGCGTGGCTGCGGCGGGTGAGCGCGCGCCTGGTTCGGCCCGTGGTGGCCGCGGCAATCTTCACCGTCCCGATCGCGTTGTGGCATTTGCCGCTCTTCTACGAGGCGGCCATGCGTGATCACCGCCTGCACGTCGCCCAGCATCTGGTCTTCCTGGTCACCTCGGTCGTGATGTGGTGGCCGGTCTTGTCGCCCGTGCCGGAGCTGCCGCGCGCGTCGTACCCTGCCCAGCTCCTCTATCTCTTCCTGCTCGGGATTCCCATGTCGATCGTGGGCGCGATCATCACTCTGGCCGACACGCCGCTCTATCCCTTCTATGTGGAGGCGCCACGGGTCTGGGGATTGAGCCCCATGGCCGATCAGCAGATCGGCGGGCTGATGATGTGGGTGCCGGGGGGCCTGGTGTTCTGGCTCGCCATGACGGTGGTGTGGTTCCGCTGGTCGGCGCGTGAGGAACAGAGCGCGGGAGACATCGACCGGGAGGTCCCCCGCGAGGCGTACGGGCTGCCCCCAGGTTCGTAGGCTAGATTAGCCACCCCTCGAATCACGCCGGGAGATGGCTCGATGACCATCGTGCGTCGCTCGCCGTTCTACGGATTGTGTCTCTTGATCGGCGCCCTGCTGTTCGGCGGCGCCGGGTTGCTGCACCCGGTGTTGCGCGGGGACGGTGCCATGCAGCTGGCGCAGATCGCCAGCGTAACCGGCTGGCGCACGATCCATTGGTCGCTGCTGTTCGCGATCCCGCTCATGCTGGCGGGTCTGGCCGGGTTCTCGCTGCGCCACCAGGAAACCCCGGGGGCCGGCCCGGCGCGCGCCGCCGTGATCGTGGCGACGCTCGGCTTCGCCGCGCTGATGCTCAACATCCTGTTCATGGTGGGGGCGGGGTGGCAGCTGGCGCGCACTTACGCGAGCGCAGAGCCCGGGATCGCGGCGACCCACGCGGTGTTTCTCTACGACATGGTCCACCCGATGGGGCTCGCGGCGGAGCGCCTCGCGACATTCGCCCTTGGGCTCGCCTTCTACCTGCTCGGCTGGGCCACCTGGAACGGGCGTCTGCTGCCGCGCTGGCTCGCGTGGGGGGCGTTTCTCGCGGGCGCCGTCTGTGTCGTGGTCCCACTCGTGGTGTTCGAGACATCGGTGTGGTTGTTCTACGCGCAGGCGATCCTGATCGTCTGGATGGCGGCCACCGGTGTCCTGATGCTGACGGCTGCCCGGAGCTGAGAAAACGAACGCGGCGCCGGGAAGATTCCCGGCGCCGTGTGCGCTTCAGCGAGTCCCTCGGCTGCGGTTAGCGGGCCCGGATCCGGACGATGCCCGTGTCCCACCCGTCCGGTGTGCGTCGCAATACCAGCAGGGTGACGATGTCGCCGGTCCGGACGCCGTCGAGCGCGGCGCGGAAATCCGCCCGGGTACGCGCCGGCTTGCCGTTGATCTGGACGATGAGGTCCGGATTGCCCTGCGCGGCCGAGAGTTTCCGGAACGCCGGCCCGTCGGGCGAGATATCAGTCACGATCAACGCGCCGCCTGAGCCCGCGACCGCCCGTTCCAGCTTCGGGTCCCGCGCGGCCTCATCCGGGGACAGGGGCTCGACCGCGATGCCCAGCTTGTTGGCATTGACCGAGGCTGCGTCGGCGCCGCCCGTCGCATCATCCGCCGTCGACACCTGATCGGCGTCGGGAGCCGGCTGCGCGGCCAGGCGCACGGTGAAGGTCT
>DATFGN010000340.1:0-3190 GCA_035249405.1 Gemmatimonadales bacterium | reverse complement strand
CGCCGGGAGGAACGTGGTGGCCCACGCGATCGGGGCCGCTGGGGTTCGCCTGGCCGTCCAGTCCGGCGTGGACGCCATCGCGCACGCAGGCTTCGCCGACAGCGAGCCAGTGGAGTTGATGAAGCGACGCGGCGTCTGGATCATGCCGACGCTGCAGTCCTTCAGCCCGGAGTCGGCCACGGCGCACGGGCAGGCCCTGGTGTCTTCCATGCGGTGGATGATCGAACACCATGTTCCCGTCGCCTTCGGTACCGACGCCGGCGTGATCCGCCATGGCCGCAACGCGCGCGAGTTCACTCGACTGCTGCAGGTCGGATTGAGCCCGGTTGAGGCGCTCCGCGCGGCAACCATCAATGCGGCCCGGATGCTGGGGCAGGGCGAGCACATCGGCGTGGTCGAGACCGGCAAGGACGCGGATCTGATCGCCGTGGCGGGGAATCCGCTGGACGACATCACTGCCGTGCAACGGGTCGTTTTCGTGATGCAGCAGGGCCGCGTCGTGCGCCGGGACGCCGCCGGCCCTCCCTGAGTCTGCTTGTCGCTCCGTTCCTGCACCCGTGGCGCGCCGGCCATGGGTGCGCCACGGTGTGACGGATGACCAGCCCGCAAGTCTCATCGCCATCGCACACTAGCCCATTCCGGGGGAAACACTCAAAAGGCATACGTCTTGCGCTACAAGTGGTTACCCCCGGGACCTGGGTGTGCATTGGGGGAGTGGCATTCAGGGGGTCACCGATGGGTGCAGGGAGACGCAGTGGAGCCGATCGCCGTTCGAACGACCGCCGGGACAGCGGAGAGCGGCGGCAGCAGGCTATTCCGGTCGCGGTGGAACGCCGCAGCGGGCTCGATCGCCGTATGGAGCTGGACCGGCGTACCGGCATGGATCGTCGCGTCATCGCCGACCGCCGGCAGAGCGTGAGGCCGCCAAGTCGCGAGCGGACACGAGTGTAGGGCATCCCCCTTACGGGATGATGGGCGCCAAACCCTCCTCGGAGCACCGGGGAGGGTTTCCATTTCTGGCGCCGATTGGCCGCTTCGGGCGCCGGTAGTAGCTTCTGCCCGATGACGGTGCTTGCGATCGTCGGTCTGGTGTGCGGCCTGTTCGCGATCCTGTTCGGGTGGATCACGGTCAGCTCGGTGCGCAACAAACGCTTCCTGCGCAGCATCACGACCGCCCTGTCCGCGCTCCTCGCGCTCACGTTGGGGGCCCTCGCCGGCGCCGTGACCGTCGGCGTCAAAGGGTATCGCGCGCTGACCCGCGAAGATCTCGCGGCGCGCGTGCGCACCGAGCCGATCGGGCCGCAGCGGTTCCGCGCGACGGTCGAGCTGCCCGACGGCAAGAGCGGACAGTTCGAAATCTCGGGCGACGCCCTCTACATCGATGCCCACATTCTCAAGTGGAAGCCGATCGTCAACGTGCTCGGCCTCCACACCGGGTACGAGCTGGACCGGGTCGGCGGCCGGTATGACTCGGTCGGGGACGAGCAGGGGAGACCCCACACCATCTTTCCGCTGCGACCCGAGCGCCGCATCGACGTGTTCGACTTCGTCCGCCGCCATCCCCGCGTGCTGTCGCCGCTCGTCGATGCGCAATACGGCTCCGGCACGTTCGTGGGCGCCGACCGACCCGGCCGGTTCGAGGTGATGGTATCAACCAGCGGGCTCCTGATCCGCCCCGTTCCCGACTCGGCGCCGTAGCGCCGCCCGCGGACCGATGTTGGTTCTGAAGCTGTTGCAGTCGCTGGTGAAGGCGCTTCACAGTGAGGGGACACCGGGCCAGGTCGCGGCCGGGATCGCCCTCGGCTCGATCCTCGGGCTCACGCCGCTCGTCAATCTCCACAACCTCGTCGTGATCACCCTGATCTGTGTGCTCAACGTATCGGTGCCGGGCGCGGTGCTCGGCTGGGCGCTCGCGACACCGCTCGGGTTCGCGCTCGATCCGGCGTTCGACTGGCTCGGTCGCGGGCTGCTGCTGGAGAGCCCCGCGCTCAAGCCCCTCTGGACGGCGCTCGCCAATACGCCGGTCGTCCCGCTCACGAACTTCAACAACACCGTCGTGCTGGGCAGTCTGGTGTGTGCGCTGGTGCTGTTCACGCCCATCTACTATGGAAGTCGCTGGGCGGTGCGGCGCTACCGCGAGACCCTGGGCGAGCGCGTGAAGCAAAGCGGGTTCTACCGCGCCGTCACTACCTCGAGACTGTACGGCATCTACCGGTTGTTCCGGCCCGATGTCTGAGCACGCGGTCGCTCCCGCCCGGTTTCGCTGGCGCGCGATCGTTCCGCTCGCGCTGTTCCTCGCGCTCGTCGTTCTGGCCTGGCTGCTGTTCGCCGACCGCGTGGGACGCATCGCTGTGCAGCGCGGCGGCACTACGGTGCTCGGGGCCCGGGTGGACGTGCGCTCGCTGCACATTTCGCTGACCCAGGGCAGCGTGACGATCGCGGGCCTCGTGGCGGCGAGCCCGTTCGATTCCATGAAGAACCTGGTCGAAGCCGAGCAGATCGTCGCCGATCTCGACGTGCTGCCGCTGTTTGAGAAGAAGGTCGCGATCGACCGGCTCGCCGCTACCGGGCTGCGCTTCGGCACCGAACGAACCCGCAGCGGCTTCGTGTCGTCGGGCGGCGACGGTGGCGGCGCCGCCGGGCGCATCATGGCCAGCGTGCGCGCCTGGGCCGCCCAGCCTGGACTCCAGGTGCCGCTGCTCCAGCTCGCGACGGGCCAGCTCAGCGTCGACAGCCTCGACCCGCGCAAACTGCACACGATCCAGGCGGCCGAATCCCTGGCGGCCAAGGCGGACTCGAGTGCGCGAGCCTGGACCGAGGCGCTCGCGGGGCTCCAGATCCAGGCCACGGCGGACTCGGCCATCGCGTTCGCGCAACGGCTTCAGGGCGCCAAGCCGACCGACCTCGGCCTGATTCGTGACGCGCGGCGCATGATCGACCGGGTCAAGCAAACCCGCGATCGTCTCGGCGCGCTGGAGCGCGGGGTGAAAAACGGCGCCGGGACCCTCGATGCCGGGCTCGCGGCACTCGGGGCCGCGCGGGCGCGCGACTATGCTTTCGCCAAGAGCCTCGTGCGGTTGCCGCCGATCGACGCCAGCGCGATCGGCTGGGTGCTGTTCGGGCCCGAGGCTACCGCCAAGTTCCAGCGCGCCCTCTACTACACGCAGCTGGCGCGGGAGTACATGCCGCC
>DATFGN010000339.1:0-9857 GCA_035249405.1 Gemmatimonadales bacterium | reverse complement strand
TACCGGGCGGCGTTCATTCAGGCCGAGGGATACCGCCAACGGTGGGATAAGTGGAACAAGAATCACTCCGGGGACGCCCCCACGCGCGATCTGCGGCTCGAGACCCTGGCCGAAGTGTTGCGTGGCAACATCTATGTCCAGAACCACTGTTACCGCGCCGACGAGATGGCCCAGATGATCGATCTGGCGCATGAATTCGGATTCAAGATCCGCGCCTTCCACCACGCCGTGGAGGCGTACAAGATCGCCGACCTGCTGGCACGGGAGGGCACCGCGGTGGCGGTATGGGCCGATTGGTGGGGCTTCAAGGAAGAAGCCATGGACGGCATTCACGAGAACGCCGCTCTCGTCCAGACCGCCGGAGGCCGGCCCACGATTCACTCGGACAGCGAAAGCGGCATCCAACGGCTCAATCAGGAAGCCGCCAAAGCGATGTACTACGGACAGCGCGCCGGACTCGCCATCACGCGCGATCAGGCGCTGCGCTGGATCACGGCCAACCCGGCCTGGGTGCTCGGCATCGATTCCCTGGTGGGAACGCTCGAGCCGGGCAAGATGGCCGACGTGGTCGTGTGGTCGGCCGATCCGTTCTCCGTGTACGCCAAGGCGCTCCAGGTCTACAACGATGGATGGCTCGTGTACGATCGCAGCGATCCCGCGCACCAGCCGCGTACCGATTTCGAGCTGGGGCAAGTGCCCGCCCCGGGAGCCGATCGATGATCGCCTTCATGCTGGCCCAGACCATCGCGATCACGGGTGGAACGGTTTATCCCGTCTCCGGACCCAAAATCGAGCAGGCCACGGTGCTGATTCGGGACGGGAAGATCGCCGCCGTGGGAACCAACGTGACGATTCCCGCCGACGCCACCCGCATCGATGCCACCGGGAAATGGGTGACGCCGGGGTTCATCGATGGCGCCGGGCAGATGGGGCTGGTGGAAATCAGCGCCGTCGCCGCCGGGCGAGAGGCGTCGCTGCAGGACGACACGATCGCGGCGGCGTTCAACGTCGCGGAGGGCATCAATCCCGCGTCGCAGCTGATCGCCGTGACGCGCGTCGAGGGCATCACAACGACCCTGGCCAGTCCGACCGGGCATCTCGTCAGCGGGCAGTCCGTGCTCATCGACTTGAACGGGGCCACGATCGAAGAGATGGTCGCGCAATCACCGGTCGCGATCGTGGCGGACCTCTCGCAGGGCGCCAAGGACGAGGGGGGCGGCACACGTGCCGGAGTGGCGCAGCGGCTGCGGGCGGCCTTCCGCGATGCGCTGGAGTACGAGCGTCGCAAGGCGGACTTCACACGCGCCCAGATGCAGCCGTTGTCGGCCAGCCCTGAGGACCTGGAAGCACTGTTGCCGGTGCTGCATGGCCGGCTGCCGCTGATCGCCATCGCCAACCGGCGCAGCGACATCGAAACCGCCCTGCGCATCGCGCGCGAGTTCAAGCTCCGGCTGATCCTGGCGGGTGCGCAGGAAGCCTGGCAAGTCAGTGCGGAGATTGCCGCTGCCGGCGTGCCGGTGCTGGTGCAGCCCCTCGACAATATCCCGTCCTACGACGCGCTGGGCGTGCGCTACGAGAACGCGGCAGCCCTCGCCAAAGCGGGCGTGAAGGTCGTGCTGCTCGAAACCGACACGCACAACTCCCGCAACCTGCGTCAGCAAGCGGGGAACGCGGTGTCCTATGGGATGACCTGGGACCAAGCGCTCCGCGCGATCACGCTGACGCCCGCCGAGGTGTTCGGTGTGGCGGGCCGCTACGGATCGCTCGAGCCGGGCAAGGTTGCGAACGTCGTCGTGTGGAGCGGCGATCCCTTCGAATTCACGACTGCCGTCGAGCACGTGGTGATCCGCGGACGGGAGATTCCGCTTACGAGCAGACAAGCAGAATTGCTCCGTCGCTACCGCACCCTACCTCCTACCTACTAGGCAGGAGAGGACGGAAGAAGGCAATAATCCGCACACAAACACAAAGGCGAGAGAGTTTGACCTCTCTCGCCTTCTTCCGATCTCTCCCGCCCTCTTTAATCAGGCTTTCGGATACACGCTCACCTTATATCGTTTCTTGTTCTTGTGCTCGAACTTCACCTGCCCGTCGACGACGCTGAACAGCGAATCGTTGGACGCCCGTCGCACGTTCGTCCCGGGATGGAACTTAGTGCCGCGCTGAATCACGAGGATGCTCCCCGCGGTCACGAACTCGCCCCCAAACCGCTTCACGCCGAGGTATTTGGGCTGGGAATCGCGACCATTGCGGGAGGAGCCGACGCCTTTCTTGTGAGCCATAGAATCCTCAGCCGACCGTCACGTCGGCGATCTTGACCTCGGTGAACGGCTGGCGGTGCCCGGCGTGCCGGCGATAGCCCGCGCGGCGCGCGAATCGAAAAATGCGCACTTTCTTGTCTTTCCCGTGACGGACGACCTCGGCGGTGACCTTGGCGCCTTTCACGAGCGGCTGACCGGCCTGCACCTTCTTGCCGTCGCCGGTGAGCAGGACGCGGTCGAAGGTGACCTTGGCCCCCGGCTCGGCCTCGAGGCACGGAATCTGGATCGTCTTGCCCGGCTCGGCCCGGAATTGCTTGCCGCCGGTCACAATGATGGCGTACGTCATAGGGCGCGAACTCTAATCGTTACATGGGGTTCGGTCAAGCGACCGCATAGTGCTCGGTGACATCCCGCCCCGCCGGCTGCGCCATCATGCGGAATTCGTCCAGGCGCATCATCGGATCGTCGCGGACTTCCAGCTCGAGGCCGGTTTGCTTCTCCAAATGTCGTAAGAAGTTAGGCTCTTGCTCCACGAGGTAGAGCGCGACTTCCGGGTGCAGTCGCACGGCGAGCTGCTTTTCCTTGTGATCGGCCCCGGCCCGTTGCAAGGAGCGCTCCATGCGACGCACCACGACCTCGGGCCGGAACACGCGACCGGTCCCGGAGCAGGTGGGACAGGAGGCGGTCATCGATTGCAACAGCGACGGCCGCACCCGCTGCCGCGTCATCTCGATCAGTCCGAGCTCGCTCACGGCAAACGCCCGCGTGCGCGCTCGATCCCGGCCCAGGTGGGTGCGCAGCTCCTGCAGGACCTTGTCGCGGTTGCCCCGCGTCTCCATGTCGATGAAATCCACGACGATGATCCCGCCGATGTC
Organism: Gemmatimonadales bacterium; assembly: GCA_035249405.1. Classification (GTDB taxonomy): domain Bacteria; phylum Gemmatimonadota; class Gemmatimonadetes; order Gemmatimonadales; family GWC2-71-9; genus DASTHG01. The sequence goes on along the minus strand of DATFGN010000339.1, from coordinate 6,721 downwards.
GCGCAGCCGCAGCTGGCGCGCGACCTCGCGCGCTGCCTCCAGGTTGGTGCGCAGGATCGTGCTCTCGGGATCCTTCTTGCCGGTGTAGCGCCCCGTGTTCACGTCGATCGACGTCAACGCCTCGGTCGGTTGGACAATGAGATACCCGCCGGTCGGCAGCTCCACGCGCTGCTGGAACAAGCCCCGGATCTCAGCCTCGATGTCGTACTGGTCGAACAACGGCGTTTCGTCCCGGTACAGCTTCACCCGCTCCAGCAGCTCGGGATCGATCTGTTTCAGGTACTGCTGGATCTCGTTGTGCAGCTGCCGGGAGTCGACGAGCAGCGAATCGACTTTGTCGCTGAACAGATCGCGCACGATGCCGCGCGTGAGGCTCGTCTCACGCTGCAGCAGGGCCGGCGCGCGGGCCGACCCCGACTTGCTGCGGATTTTTTTCCAGGTGCCCAGCAGGTGGTCGATCTCCCGCTTGCACTTGTCCTCGGTGAGGTCGTCGGCCACGGTGCGGATGATCCAGCCGCCCTCGGCCTTGGGGACGAGCCGGCTCACCATCTCCCGCAGCCGCGCCCGCTGGTCGCGGCCTTCGATCTTGCGCGACACGCCGACTTTGGAGGCGTAGGGCATGAAGACGAGGAACCGGCCGGCGAGCGAGACCTGCGCCGTGACACGCGGCCCCTTGGTGCTGATCGGCTCCTTGATGACCTGCACGAGCTTGGTTTCGCCGCGTTTCAGCTCGTCGGCGACGTTGGGTAGGCGGCGACGGCTGCGTCCGCGGGTCCCCGCGGAGCCATTGCCGTTGCCGTTGTCATCGAGGTCATCGTCCGCCTCAGACGGCTCGTCTTCATCCTCGTCTTCGACCAGATCGGAGGCATGCAAAAACGCACTCTTCTCTGCCCCGATATCCACGAAGGCGGCTTGTATCCCGGGGAGCACCGCCTCCACCCGACCGAGGTAGATGTCGCCTACGGTGCGCCGGGCATCGGGTCGATCGACGAGGAGTTCAACAAGGCGGTCGTCCTCCAGGATCGCCACGCGGGTCTCCCGCGGGCTTCCACTGATCAGGATTTCGCGCTTCAAAGCAAGAACCCTCGATCCCACTCGGCCAACAGCCGCGGGGGATCTCGTTAGTGTGCCAGCAATCGCTTGTGCCGTTGGGAATCCGACCAGGACGGTGCGCCTCACCCTTGCTGAGGGGTGAGAGCGATGGGAGTAGCGCAGCCATCCGGTACATGGCTGTAAATCTAAGGCTGCTTGTGACTTAGGTCAATGCACCATAAGTTAGGGGCCGTGCCCCGATGCTTGGAGCTCCCGGTGACCCCCACTCCACTCGCGATCATGCTGATTGTTGCCGCCACCCTGCTTGGGTCCAATAGTCCCGCCGCTGCCCAACAGCTGCGCTATCCGGACGCACGTCGCGGGAACGAGGTGGACGATTATTTCGGTACCGCGGTCCCCGACCCTTACCGCTGGCTGGAGGACGTCGACGCCCCGGAGACGCGATCGTGGATCGAGGCCGAAAACGCGCTCACGTTCTCCTACCTGGGTGCGATTCCGTCGCGCGAGGCGATTCGGCGGCGGCTGACCGCGCTGTGGGACTATCCGCGTTTCGGGACGCCGTTCAAGAAGCGTGGCGCCTACTTTTTCTTCAAGAACGACGGGCTCCAGAACCAGTCGGTGTTGTACCGCCAGGCGAGCCGTAGCGCCGAACCGACTGTCCTGCTCGATCCCAACACGTTGTCCGCGGATGGCACGGTCGCACTGTCCACGCTCGATCTGTCCGAGGATGGCCGCTACCTGGCGTACGCGACGGCGGCCAGTGGATCGGACTGGAACGACGTGCATGTCCGCGACATCGCCGCCGGTCGAGATCTGCCGGACCTGGTCCGGTGGGTGAAATTCTCGGGCCTGTCCTGGACGCACGATCACGCCGGGTTCTTCTACAGCCGCTACCCGACGCCCGCGAACGAGAACCCGCTGCTCGCCGTCAACCGTTTTCACAAGCTGTACTACCATCGGGTGGGGACCGACCAGAGCGCCGATCGGGTCGTCTTCGAGCGACTCGATCAACCCGACTGGGGCGTGGGTGGCGAAGTCACCGAGGACGGGCGCTACCTCATCCTGAGTCTCTGGCTCGGGACGGATCGTCGTAACCGCGTGTACTACGCCGACCTGAAGGACTCCGCCCATCCGGACCTCAGCGCCGCACCGGTCAAGCTCCTGGATGCGTTCGATGCGAGTTATGGCTTTGTGGCCAACGATGGCCCGGTGTTCTACTTCCGCACCGACCTCGACGCGCCTCGGGGACGCCTGATCGCGATCGATGTCCGCCACCCGGAACGGACCGCCTGGCGGGAAGTCATTCCCCAGGCGGAAGACGTGCTGGAAAGCGTCGTACTCGTGCACGGCACCTTCGTCACCACGTATCTGCACGACGCCCATTCGCGGTTGCGGCTCTTCGCCAAAGACGGCGCGGCGCGGGGGGAGATCGCGCTGCCGGCGCTGGGGACGGCGTCAGAGCTGTCCGCGGAGTCCGCCCGGGACACGGAGCTGTTCTTTTCGTTCACGTCGTACCTGGCCCCGACCACGATCTACCGGCATGACTTCACCACCGGCCACACCGACGTTTTCAAGGCGCCGCAGCTGGCATTCGACGCCGCCCCCTACGTCACCGAGCAGGTGTTCTACCGGAGCAAGGACGGCACGCGGGTTCCGATGTTCATCACCCATCGCCGGGACCTCGTCAAAGATGGATCGCATCCGACCTACCTGTATGGATACGGGGGCTTCGACATCAATCTCACCCCGGCGTTCTCGTCCGGCGTGCTCGTCTGGCTCGAGATGGGCGGGATCTTCGCCGTCCCCAATCTTCGCGGCGGTGGCGAGTATGGGGAGGCCTGGCACGAAGCGGGGATGCACGAGAAAAAGCAGAATGTGTTTGACGACTTCATCGCCGCCGCCGAGTACCTGATCGCCGAGCGCTACACGTCGACCCCGAAGCTCGCGATCGGCGGCGGATCGAACGGCGGGTTGTTGGTCGGCGCCGCAATTACCCAGCGCCCCGAGCTGTTCGATGCCGCCCTGCCGGCCGTGGGGGTCATGGACATGCTGCGATTCCACAAATTCACCATCGGCTGGGCCTGGGTCACCGAATACGGCTCGGCCGACAGCGTCGGTCAGTTTCCATACCTCTACGCGTACTCACCGCTGCACCGCATCACACCCGGCGTATCCTATCCGGCGACCCTGGTCACGACGGCCGATCACGACGATCGCGTCGTTCCCGGACACTCGTTCAAGTTCACGGCCGCCCTCCAGGCGGCTCAGGCCGGCGATCGACCGGTGTTGATCCGGATCGAGACCAAAGCCGGGCACGGCGCCGGGAAGCCGACCACCAAGCTCATCGAGGAAGCGGCGGATCGGTGGGCGTTCCTGGTGCGCGCGCTCGACCTGCATCCCCAGCTCCCCTAGCGGAGATCCCGATGGCCAAGGTTGCCTGCTCGCTCTGTCAGACGCTGGTCGAGGCTCGCACGCTCTTCTCGGCTCAGAAGATGGAGCTGCCGCTGTACGATCTGATCAAGCGAGAGCGCCCGGAATGGGCGGGCAACCGCGGCATCTGTCCCCACTGCCACGATGAGTACCGTGCGAAGAAGATGCTGTCCTACCTGGAGGCAGAGTATGACAAGATCTCCGAGATGGAGCGGACGGTAGTCACGAAGATCGCTCGCCGCGGCCAAATCGCCCGTCTCGTGGACCAGGAGTACGAAGCGCATATGACCTTCGGCGAGCACGTCGCTGACAAGGTGGCGCACTTCGGCGGCAGCTGGACTTTCATCCTGATCTTCGGCGGCGTGTTGCTCATCTGGATGGGGATCAATACCTGGATCTTGGTCCGGCGCCCCTTCGACCCCTATCCCTTCATACTCCTCAATCTCGTGCTCTCCACGATCGCGGCGCTGCAGGCCCCCGTGATCATGATGAGCCAGAACCGGCAAGCGGAAAAAGATCGCCTGCAGGCGAACCAGGACTACCAGATCAACCTGATGGCCGAGATGGAGATCCGCGACCTGCACGACAAGCTGGACGGACTGCGCAATCGCCAGTGGCACGAGCTGTGGCATCTGCAACAGCGCCAGCTCGAGCTGCTCGAGCTGTTACACCGGCGGGTGGCCCACCCCGAAGAGAAGACCGCGGATCCGGGACCCTACAGCCCTCCCGAGATTTAGGCCGCCGCGCTCAGTCGATCAGACTCCCCAGCAGCTGACGCGCGATGACGATGCGCTGAATCTCGCTCGTCCCTTCCCCGATCTCGCAGATCTTCGCGTCGCGCATCATGCGCTCCACCGGGTACTCCGTCGTGTAACCGTACCCGCCGTGCAGCTGCACCGCTTTGGTGGTAGCCCGCATGGCCAGCTCAGAGGCATACAGCTTGGCCATCGCCGCTTCCTTCTTGTATGGCTGCCCATTCTGCTTGAGCCAGGCGGCGTGATACACGAGATGGGTCGCGGCTTCGATTTCCGTCGCCATGTCGGCGAGCGCGAAGTGGACGCCCTGGAAGCTGGCAATCGCACGTCCGAATTGCTTGCGCTGTCCCGTGTACACCAGGCACTCCTCGAGCGCGCCGGCGGCAATGCCCAGAGAGAGCGCCGCGATGCCGATCCGGCCACCGTCCAGCGTGTGCAGCATCTGGCGAAACCCGTTGCCGAGCGCTCCGAGGACGTTCTCCTTGGGCACGATGGCGTCGGCAAACACCAGCTCGCGCGTGTCGGAGGCCCGCCACCCCAGTTTGTCTTCCTTCTTTGCGGCGGCCACTCCCGGCGTCTTGGGCAGGCTCGCGTCGTGACCCACGCCCACCCGTTTCGCTTCCTCCAGATCAGTCGTGTCCTTGGTGACGACGAACGAGGTGATGCCGTGGGTCTTGCTGGCGCGCGGATCGGTCCGGGCGGTGACGACGAAGATCTCACCCACCCCGGCATGGGTGATGAAGATCTTCGATCCATTCAGGACAAAGTGATCGCCCTTGTCGACCGCGACCGTCTTGGTCCCTCCCGCGTCAGAGCCGGCTCCCGGCTCGGTCAACCCGAACCCGCCCAGTACCTTGCCGCTGGCCAGGAGCGGGACAAAGCGGCCCTTCTGCTGCTCGGTCCCGAAATCCATGATCGGGGACGTGCCGAGGGTGGTGTGGGCGCTTACGGTGATGGCGTGGCTCGCGTCGATCTTGGCCAACTCTTCGATCACGATCATGTAGGACAGGTAGTCCATCCCAGCCCCACCCAGCGCTTCCGGCCACGGAATACCGAGCAGCCCCAACTCCCCCATCTGCCGCACGTTGTCCCAGGGAAACTCCGACGCGAGGTCGTAGCGGCGGGCGGTGGGCTTCACCACGGTGCGGGCGAAGTCGCGCACCATGTCGCGGACCTGGAGGTGCTGCTCGGTGAAGTAGAGCGAGTCGTGCATGGGAGGAATATACCAAGACGCTGCTTCCGGCTGTTGCCGCTACGTCAAGATCGCGCACGGTTTCCGTCTTAGACCCCAGGGCATGGCCCTGGGGTTCATGGAACGACCCCAGTTCGACGGACCTTTGGACGAACATGGGCCTGGCCTACCCACACACGTCACACCCGTGACAGGTGTGGACCTGCTCCCCAAAATGCTCCAGCAACAGCTTCCGACGACACTTTTTCACGTGCACATACCGCTTCATTTCCGGCGTCATCTCCCCCCAGCGCAGGTCCTCCGGACGCCATAGCACCCGGCACTGCGCGACGCGGCCGTCGCGCCCGGCGCGACCCGCCTCCTGATAGTAGGACTCGAGTGTCCGTGGCGGCCCCCAGTGCAGCACGAGCCGCACGTCGGGCTTGTCGATGCCCATGCCGAACGCACTCGTAGCCACGATCACGGGCGCCTTGTCCTTCTGGAACGCCCCCAACACCGGCCGGCGGATCTCGGCATCGAGTCCGGCGTGGTAGGGTGCGGCGAGATAGCCCCGGAACCGCAGCGCCCGGGTCACGAGCTCGGTGATACGGCGCGTGGGCGTGTAGACGATGGCTTGACCCGCGGTCTCCTCAAGCGCCCGCACGATCCGCGCGAAGCGGTCGCGATCGTCCCGCACCCGCTCCACGCGAAACCGCAGGTTGGGCCGGTCGAACGACGCGGTGACCACCTCCGCGCGCGGAATCCGCAGCACCTGGAGAATCTCTCGGCGCGCCGCAGGTGTCGCGCTGCCGGTCAACGCCAGTGTCCGTGGCTCGCGCAAGTGGTAGCGAAACTCTCCCAGCTGCCGGTAGATGGGGCGGAACGTGTTGCCCCATTCGACAATGCAATGGGCTTCGTCGACGGCGAGCAACGGAACCTTCACGGCGGCATCGCGCACGAGCCGCGACAGTGACACCAGGCGCTCCGGCGCACAATACAACAAACGGGCCTGGCCGCTCAACGCCAGATTCAGAATGGTGCGCTGATCCGTCGCCGACAGGGTGCTGTTCAGGTACGCGGCCGCGATGCCGCGTCGCCGCAGCGCGCCGACCTGATCTTGCATCAGCGAGATCAGTGGCGACACCACGACGGTCATTCCTTCGGTCAAGAGTGCCGGCACCTGGTAGCAGAGGGACTTGCCCGCGCCCGTGGGCAGCACGCCCAGCACGTGCCGGCCCTTGAGCAGCGGCCCCAGCACGCGCAACTGGGCCGCCCGGAAGTGGTGATACCCGAACCGCTCCGCGAGCACCGT
>DATFGN010000338.1:0-2543 GCA_035249405.1 Gemmatimonadales bacterium | reverse complement strand
TCTGCACCTGGGGTTGCTCGACGTCACCCTCCACCCGCACGTCCATCAGGTTGTCGATCGACGCCATCGCCTGCCGCACTTCCTCTGCCTTGGCGCGCAGCACGTCGCGCTTCTTGCCGAACACACGCACCACGACGGACTGGCTCGCCCCGGCCAGCACCTCCCGGATGCGGCTGCTGAGGTAGCTCTGCACGTTGTGCGAGAGTCCGGGATAGCCTTCGACCGTTTCCTGAATGGCGGCGACCGTCGCCTCATAGTCGGCGTTGGGATCGATACCGACCCACAGCTGGCTGGCGTTCACATCCACGACCTGATCGCCGGTGATGGCGCGGCCTACATGGACAAACGCGCCCTGGACGCCCGGAACCGTCCGCAGCTCGCGGCTGGCGAGCGACATCACGCGCACCATCTCCGGGTGGGAGGTGCCGGGGGCGCCCGACCAATCGATGCGCAGATAGCGCTCGCGGAATGACGGCAAGAGGGATTGCCGGAGCGCGAACCATGACCCGACACCAACGGCGGCAATGACCACGGCCATGACGAGCGCCCGCCGCGGCGCGACCACGGTCCGGGCCAGCATCCGCTCGTAGCTGCGCTGCAGCCAGCTGATCACCGGCGAAATCCGTCGCTCGAGCGGTCTCCCCCGGAACAGCAGGAAGCCGAGCACCGGTGTGACGGTCAGCGCGACCACCATGGCCGCGAGGAGGGCCAAGGCGAACGACTGGGCGAGCGGCCGGAAGAAGGCCCCGGTCAAACCCTGCATCAGGAACACCGGCACCACGGCCAGCAGGAGAATGATCGTCGCGTACACCATGGGACCGCGGATATCGCGCGTCCCTTCCGCTACGGTCTCCGCGCCGGTCGTCGTTTCGTGACCGTGCGTGCGGCGCATCAGGCTATCGACGCCCAGGATGGCATCGTCGACGACGACCGCCAGGGCGATGACGAGACCCGTCAGAACCACCGTATTGAGCGTGCCACCCATCATCCCGACCGCCGCCGCGGCCGTTATCAGCGCCAAGGGAATCACCACCAAGCTGATCAACGCCGCGCGCCAATCGTACAGCAAGACCCAGATGACGAGCACGCCCAGGATGGCGACGACGATGAGTGCGGTGGTGAGGTTGGCGAAGGTCGCTTCGATGAAGCTGGCCGACCGGAAAATCGAGGCGTCGAGCTCCACGCCGGGCAATCCCGGCCGCAGCTCGGCCAGGGCCGCTTCAATGCCGCGCGTCACTTCCAGGGTGTTGGTCCCCGGCAGTTTTTCGACGACGATGAGCAGGCCGGGACTCTCGTTCAGCACCGCATCACCGATCATGGGAGGGTGCCCTTCCACGACCGTGGCCACGTCACCGAGACGCAGCGACGAGCCCTCCACCATCACCCGGGAGAACTCCGCCGGCGTGGACAGGGGGAGCACGTGGCGCACCTCGAGCCGCTGCTGAGGACCATCGATCCACCCGCCCGAGCCGGGGAAGGACGCCTCGAGGTAAGTGAGGGGGGAAATCCACAGCGCGTTGCCGGCGGTCTGGATGATCTGGCTCTGCGTGACGCCGCGCGCGCTCAGCCGGGCAGGATCGATCTGGACCTGCAGCTGCCGATCGCGGTCGCCCCAGACCGCCACGTTGGCCACGCCGGGGACGCCGAGCAGCCTGGGCTTGATCGTCCACCGCGTGAGCACCGAGAGATCGATCAGGGACATGTCCTTCGAGGTCAGCCCGATCATCGCGACGCGGCTGGTCGCCGACATCGGCTGCATCATGACGGGCGGCTTGGAGGCGTTGGGGAGCGCGTACGCCAGCGTCAGACGCTCCTGCACCATCTGCCGCGCGTGCATCAGGTCGGTCCCCTGCTGGAAGATCATGACCACGGAGGACAGGCCGGGCACCGACCGCGAGCGCATCGTCTGCAGCCACGGCACGCCCGCGACCAGCTCCTCGACGTTCAGCGTGACGAGGTCCTCGACCTCGTTCGCGGACAGTCCCAGCGCCTCGGTCTGAATCTCGACGTACGGCGGGGCGAACTCGGGGAGCACGTCGACCGGCATCTGCTGCACTCGTCTGATGCCGAGGACCATGATCACCACGGCGATGGCGACGACGAGGACCCGGAGCCTCAGGCTCGCTTCAACGATGCGACGAATCATGGTCAGGACCCTTTGCGTGGTGACGGTGGCGAACGTCTAATCACGAGCTGCTCCACTCGGCGCCGGCTCAGCCGGCGGTGTCTGTGCATAGACCGCCGGACTGCGGCGATACGCGTTCCGCTCCATTTCCAGCGCGCGCGTGCGCACCTGGGCCAGCGCGGCGGCGTCGAGCTGCTCCACCTTCGCCAGCTCCAGGGTCTCTTTCGTCTTTTCCCCTGCCCCTCTCCAACCGACGCGCACGTTGCCGATGCCGCGTGCGTAGTACTTGAGCTGCTGCGCATCGGGCTCGCCCGCGCTGGTTTCGGCGACGATGAGCACGTCGTCGTAGCAGCCGGCCTTCACACAGGTCCGCTGCCCCAGCTGGTCCACCTGACCGCGGTCGGTCCAGTTGACGGCG
>DATFGN010000337.1:0-4033 GCA_035249405.1 Gemmatimonadales bacterium | reverse complement strand
CGATCTTCCCCGCCTCCGCGCCCATCTCGAGGGGGAAGGGAGCGGGGAGCGGTCGGCGCTGGTGGGTGTGGAAGTGAAGGACACCGCGTTCACGCCGCGGTCCCCGACTGACGGGAAGTACGACGATGTCCTGCTCCAGGGTCTCCGATTCCGCGTGACGGACCGGGGGCTCTACGATCCGACGCTGTTGGCGGTTGCCCTGCTCACCGCGCTGGGCGCCGTGCACCCGGACAGCTTCCGGTTCCGCGATGCGAGCTTCGATGGTCTCGCCGCGGGACCCGAGTTGCGACAAGCCGTGCTGGCGGGTCGCCGGGGTCCGGACATCTGGCGCACCTGGTCCGAGCCGCTCGCGCGCTTCCGTCGCGCACGCGCCAAGTATTTGGTCTACTGAGACTTTTGCCCTTTGCGTCCCCTCGGGGGCCTATTACTTTCCCCCCGCCATGAACGTCATCCCGCAGGTCGTGAAGGACGGCTTTGTGCGCCTCACGGGGCCTGTTGTGCGGGCGTTGATTCGGGTTGGCGTCACCCCCAACACGATCACGACGGTCGGTGCACTGGTGGTCGTTGGATCGGCCGTAGCGTTCGGCGTGGGGGCCATCCGACTGGGCGGGGCGCTGCTGCTCGTGTCCGGTGTGCTCGACATCCTGGACGGCCAGGTCGCGAAGCAGGGCGGCCTCAGCTCCACGTTCGGCGCGTTCTACGACAGCTCGCTCGATCGCATCGGGGAGTCAGCCCTGTTCGCGGGCATCGCCCTGCACTTCCTGCGGGGGGGATTGTTGCCTGGCGACATCGTGTGGGGCGTGATGCTGGCCATCGCGGCGCTCGCGTCTTCGCTCATGGTGTCCTACACGCGCGCGCGGGCCGAGGGGCTGGGACTGGACAACAAGGTGGGGATCGCCGCCCGCGCCGAGCGCATTGTGGTGCTCGGGGCGCCGACCGTGCTCTTCGGGGCGGGTCGGGACGGCAAGCTGCTCTTCTGGATCGTCGCGGTGCTGGCCCTCGCGACGACCATCACGGTGATTCAGCGGATCGTGCACGTGGCGCGCCTGGTCGGGACCGCTCCTAAGGAGCCGGCATCGCGACGACGGGACACGCTGCCGGGCCACGCACCGCTGCGGAAAGGAACCTGAGTCGTGGCGCAACAAGCAGGAGGGGTGCGCAGGGAAGTCGCGCCCGCGCAGGGCAAGCTGGGGGTGCTGCTCGTGGGGCTCGGCGCGGTGTCGACCACCTTCATCGCCGGGGTGGAGAGCGTGCGCCGCGGACTCGCATTGCCGATCGGGTCGCTCTCCCAGATGGGCTCGATCCGGCTGGGCAAGCGCACGGACAAGCGGACGCCACGGCTGCGCGAATTCGTGCCGTTGGCCGACCTGAAGGACCTGGTGTTCGCGGCCTGGGATCCGATCCCGGATGACGCGTACACGGCCGCGATCAAAGCCGGGGTGCTCGAAGCCAAGCACCTGGACCCGATCGCCGATTTTCTGAAGGGCATCGCGCCGATGCCGGCCGTGTTCGATCAGAACTACGTCAAGCGACTGCAGGGCACCAACGTCAAGCGGGGCAAGAACAAGCGGGAGCTGGCCGAGCAGCTGCGCGAGGACATGCGCAATTTCAAGAAGTCCGCGGGGTGCGATCGGCTGGTGCTGGTGTGGTGTGCCTCGACCGAAGTGTTCATTACGCCCGGGCCCACGCACCAGACGCTCGCCGCCTTCGAGCGGGCCATGGAGCAGAACGATCCGTCGGTCGCGCCATCCATGCTGTACGGCTGGGCCGCGCTCATGGAGAACGTGCCGTTCGCCAACGGCGCCCCGAATCTCACCGTGGACATTCCCGCCCTGACCAAGCTCGCCGAGGACCGGCGCGTGCCGATCGGCGGCAAGGACTTCAAGACCGGGCAGACCATGATGAAAACGGTGCTCGCCCCCGCGTTCAAGGCGCGCATGCTGGGGCTCGCCGGCTGGTATTCGACCAACATCCTGGGTAACCGGGATGGCGAGGTGCTGGACGACCCGGAGTCGTTCAAGACCAAGGAAGAGTCGAAGCTCGGCGTGCTGGAGTACATCCTGCAGCCCGACCTGTATCCCGAGCTGTACGGGAACGTGTTCCACAAGGTGCGGATCAACTACTATCCGCCACGCGGCGACAACAAAGAAGGCTGGGACAACATCGACATCTTCGGGTGGCTGGGCTACCCGATGCAGATCAAAGTCGATTTCCTGTGCCGTGACTCCATTCTCGCCGCGCCGATCGTGCTCGACTTGGCCTTGTTCTTCGATCTGGCGCAGCGGTCCGGTCTCGCCGGCATTCAGGAGTGGCTCTCGTTCTATTTCAAGAGCCCGCAAACGGCCCCGGGACTCTATCCCGAGCACGACCTGTTCATCCAGCACACCAAACTGAAGAACACGCTGCGGTGGCTGATGGGTGAAGCCCAGATCACGCACTTGGGCGTCGAATACTACGAATACGGGGAGAAGTAATGCGACTGCCGCGGCTCGACACGATGCTCGTTCTGGCCCTCGCCGTGGGTGCGGGCCTGTTCGTCGCCACGCCCGCGCCGGTGCACGCGCAAGCGGTGGCCGATTCCCTGGCGCAGGCCGCCCCGGCCCCACACGTCGGCGGCGAGGCGGCGTTGATTCTCCCGGAGCTCGGCAGTGGACGGCGATTGCTGCTGTACGGATTGGCGGTGTGCGCGCTCGGGCTGTTGTTCGGATTGGCGATCTACCGGCAGCTGAAGCATCTGCCCGTGCACCAGTCGATGCGCGAGATCTCCGAGCTGATCTACGAGACGTGCAAGACCTATCTCGTGACGCAGGGCAAGTTCCTGGTGGTGCTGTGGCTGTTCATCGGGGCCATCATCGCGATCTACTTCGGCTTGCTGCAGCACTACGCCACCATGAAGGTCCTGATCATTCTCGCCTTCAGCGTCATCGGCATCGCCGGCAGTTACGGCGTGGCGTGGTTCGGCATTCGCGTGAATACCTTCGCCAACTCCCGCACGGCGTTCGCGAGCCTGCGCGGGAAGCCATTCCCCGCGTATCAGATTCCCCTGAAGGCGGGCATGAGCGTCGGCATGATGCTGATCTCGGTCGAGCTGCTGCTGATGCTCTGCATTCTGCTCTTCATCCCGGGTGACTACGCCGGACCCTGCTTCATCGGCTTTGCGATCGGGGAATCGCTGGGCGCGGCGGCGCTGCGCGTGGCGGGCGGCATCTTCACGAAGATCGCCGACATCGGCTCCGACCTGATGAAGATCGTGTTCAAGATCAAGGAAGACGACGCGCGCAATCCGGGGGTGATCGCCGATTGCACCGGCGACAACGCCGGCGACTCGGTGGGGCCGTCGGCCGACGGGTTCGAAACCTACGGCGTAACGGGCGTCGCATTGATCACGTTCATCCTGCTCGCCGTGCACGATCCGGCGATCCAGGTCCAGCTGTTGATCTGGATCTTCGTGATGCGCGTCATGATGATCATCGCCTCCGGCCTGTCGTATTTCATCAACGACGCGTTCGCGAAGGCGAAGTACGCCGACGCCGGCAAGATGAACTTCGAGACGCCGCTCACGACGCTCGTCTGGCTCACGTCCTTCGTGTCGATCGGCCTCACCTATCTCGTGTCGAAGCTGCTGATCCCCACGGTGGGCGGCGACCCCACCCTGTGGTGGAAGCTCTCGACGGTGATCACCTGCGGCACGCTTGCCGGGGCCGTGATCCCGGAGCTCGTGAAGGTGTTCACGTCGATGCACTCGGGGCACGTTCGCGAGGTGGTGCGCTCCTCGCAGCAGGGCGGCGCTTCGCTCAACATCCTCTCCGGCCTCGTTGCGGGGAACTTCAGCGGCTACTGGCTCGGCCTCTCGATGCTGGTGTTGATGGCGATCGGGTACGCCGTGAGCACCCTGGGACTCGGGGCCTTGATGCAGGCCCCGGCCGTGTTCGCCTTCGGCCTCGTGGCGTTCGGCTTTCTCGGGATGGGACCGGTCACTATCGCCGTCGACTCCTACGGCCCAGTGACCGACAACGCCCAGTCGGTGTTCGAG
>DATFGN010000336.1:0-6689 GCA_035249405.1 Gemmatimonadales bacterium | reverse complement strand
GTCATCGAGCGTGTTCGGTCGATCGCGGCCGCGGCGCAACTCGCGCTACCGACGGTGGCCCTGCGCTGGCTGCTGGCGCGGCAGGGCGTGACGGTCGTGCTGGTGGGAGCCCGCAACCGCCGCCAGGTTGAGGAGAACCTGGCCGCGCAGGCGGGACCCCTTCCCGAACCGATGGTCGCGGCGGTTGATGCGCTCGTCGCCGAGGTCTTCCGCCTGCCGCGCGCCACGGCCAAGACTCTCGCGCTGGCCGAGACCTGGGGCCCGCGCGAGCGATTCATCGTCGAACGGTTGGACGGGGCTCGGACCGCCGAAGCGATCGCCGCCGAGTGGACCGATCGCGGCGAGACTCCCATGGTCGCTGCACAGGTAAAGGTTTTGGTGGACCAGATGATCGAGCGTGGCTTGCTTCAGGCCGACAGCTGAAAGCCGAGGGCCGATGGCGCAGTTGATGGTCGGCGCGTTCTACAATCCCCACCTGGGACAAGAGCTCGCTCAGGCCTCCGGAATCGACCACCTCGCCATGGCCGATCCGCCGCGGGCCGATGACCCCTGGTGGCCCAGGATCCGCGAGCGCTACACCCTGCTCCTGCACGACTACCTGGGACAACTCTCGGAACCCCTCGACGAGCGAGCCATCGCCCGGGCCCGCTCGCTGGCCGAGTTGTATCGCAGCCCGTGGGTCGCCGAGCACTTTCAGTGTCTGCATACGGAAGACGGGACGTACAACCTGAACTACGTTTTCCCGCCGCTGTACACGGAGGAATTCCTCGAGCGCTTCGTCGCCAACGCGAACGCGCTCCAGCGTCGTCTCGACCAGCCGCTCGTCATGGAGAACATTCCGGGTTTCTTCGACGTCAAGGCGAGCCGGATACCGGAAGCCCTCTGGCTGCGGCGCTTTTTCGAGCAAACCAACGCCGGATTCCTGCTCGATCTCCCCCATATCTGGCTCGAGGCCCACTATCACGGCGTCGATCCCAAGGCGTTTCTCGTCGCCTTCCCCCTCGAGCGCGTCATCGAGCTGCATGTGGCCGGCGTGGAGCCCGATCGCGACCTCGAGGGTCCGTGGATCGCCCCAACCGAGCCATCACAGGAAATGCTCGACTTTCTACGTCACGCCGTGGAGCGCTGTCCCCAGGCGAAAGCGGTGACGTTCGACGCGTTTTCCCCTTCCCTCTCGGCGGAAGTGTTGGAGCGCAGCGTCGCGCGCATTCGGGCCGCGCTATGAACGACCGCGCGATCCAGGACACGCTGATCCGGGCGCTCGCGGATGCTCCCTTTCGGTCCTCGCCGGACTGGCGCGAGCAGGCCCTGGCGGACCCGGCCCGGGTGGAACGCTTCGCCCGGTTCCTCGCCCGCCACTACTACTACGAACGACTGATGCACTTCTTCAAGTATTCCCGGGCGCTGGCCAAGGTTACCGGCCGCACGCCGGAAACCGTGCTGGCGGGGACGGGCTTCGACGCGCTACTCGGCGACCTCGTCCTGGGCAGCCGGGCCTCGGCGATTGCGGTCGCGAGACTCGCTGCCGATCACGTGCGCGGCGGCACTGGCGCGCTCGACCGCGTGCCCTACCTGGACGATCTGCTGGCCTACGAGCGGGCAATGATGGTCGTGGAGTCCGGCGCGCGCGTCTGGAACGACGGCACCGGGGCAGAAGTCCTGAAGCATCAATGGTCGGCTCCGATTCGCGACGAGGGGACGATGCTCATCGATTTCGCCTACGACCTGCCCATGGTGTTGCCGTTTCTGATCAAGCCCTGGACGGACGTCCCCCAACCGCCGCGCCAAAAGACCCGGCTGCTGTTCTCGCGCTCACCGCATGGCCGGGTCTCGGTGGCCCGGACGTCCACGGCCATCGACACCCTGCTCGAGCTCGCCGACGGACGGAAATCGCTCGAGGATCTCGCCCGGGAAGCCGGATTGCGTCCCGCCGAATTGCAGGCAACGCTCGAAGGCCTCGTCGACATTGGAGCCGTCCGCTTTTCACACGGGAGCTGAAATGACCGATCGACGTGAGTTCCTCGGGACCATCACCCTGGGCGGTGTGGCCCTGGCCATAGGGGCGTGCGCCACGACCGCGGCACAGGCACCGGCGGTCACTCCGCCACCGGTCGCCAAGGACGGGCCCTTCGACAACCGCTGGCTCGACCAGCTCACCGCCCGTCACAAACAGATCTTCGACATCGGGAGCTACCAGGAGGGCGGTGGACTCTTCTACGCCAAGAATTTCTTCAACGCGCATCGCGACGCCTATGGCACCGTGTACCCGGACGTGCAGGCGGTGCTCGGCATCCACGGCGACGCATATCCGCTGGTGTTCGCCGACCCCGTGTGGGCCAAGTACGGCTTCGGCCGGCGCGAGAAGATCAAGGATCCGCGCACCGGCAAACCGGCGACCCGGAACATCTTCTGGCAGTCGCGCGAAGGGGAGTGGATGCACGAGTACTCCGTGAACGCCCTGCAGGCGCGTGGGTCGAAATTCATCTTCTGCAACAATGTGCTGCGCTTTCTCACCCGCACGCTCGCCAAGGAAAGCGGCGTGTCCTATGAGACGATGCGCGCCGAATTGATTCAGGGGTTGCTGCCGGATGTGACGGTCGTACCGGCCATGGTCGTCGCACTCGGTCTCGCGCAGGAACGCGGCTGCGCGTATGTGTACGCGGGAGGCTGACGACCGTGGAAGTCCAGGTGTTCGGGGTGCGCAAGAGCGCCGGGACGCGGGCGGCGTTGCGTTTCTTCGCGGAGCGGCGCATCCGGACGCATTTCGTGGATCTGAACGAGCGCGAGCCGAGCCCGCGTGAGCTGGAGCGATTCGCCCGCCGCTTCGGGGTCCAGGGACTGATCGATCGCGAGTCGAAGCGCTTTGTCGAGCTCGCTCTGCACGCGGCGCAGCTGACCGACACCCGCTGGCTCGAGAAGCTCACTCAGGAGCCGCTGCTGCTGCGCCTCCCGCTGGTGCGCTGCCAGCAGGACGTGACGGTCGGAGAAGATCCGGAGCGCTGGAAACAATGGATCAAAGGGACCTGACATGGAGCTCACCGACGCCGTTGCGGTGATCACCGGGGCGACCGAGGGAATCGGACGCGCCATTGCCTTTCACCTCGGCCATGCGGGGGCTCGCGTCGCCATCTGCGCCCGCACCGCCAAACACGTCGAATCGACCGTCGCCGATCTCCGGGCGGACGGTCTCGACGCGATCGGCGCGCCCTGCGACGTGTCGGATCCCGGTGCGGTGAGCGCGTTCGCCAAGCGCATCGCGAAAGAGCGCGGCGATGCGGCGGTGCTCGTCAACAATGCAGGGCTGGGGCGGTTTCACCAGCTGGAGGAATTGTCGCTCGAAGACTGGGACACGACGATTGCCGTGAACCTGCGCTCGCTCTATCTCGTCACCCGGGCATTCCTGCCCGGCTTGAAGCGCGTCGCCGCAGCGCGCGGCAGTGCCAGCATCGTCAACATCGCGTCGCTCGCGGGCCGCAACGGGTTCGAAGGCGGCACGGCCTACTGTGCGTCCAAGCACGCCGTGCTGGGCTTCTCCAAAGCGCTGATGCTCGAGGTTCGAAGACAGATGGTGCGGGTGATCGCCATTTGCCCCGGGTCTGTTGCGACACCGTTCATGGACAAGCAGGATCGCATGCGTCCCAACCGCGACCGCGTGCTCACCGCCGACGATGTGGCCCAAACGGTTGTGTCGACAATCACGCTGCCGGAGCGGGCCATGGTGAGCGAGCTGGATATCCGGCCTACCAGCCCCTAGGTCCAGCCTCCAGTTAACGCTTGCCCTGGCGGGAAGTCATTAACTTTCCCATGGGCATGCGCCTTCCTTTCGTCATCGCAGGGCTCGCCATGTTCGGCGCGCCAAACCCCGACCTTCACTGGCGGGGTTCACCCGTGAGGGCCGAGTTGAGCCCCCGCGATTCCGCCCTCCACGCCCTGAATCGGCTCGCCTACGGGCCCCGCCCCGGTGAAGTCGACCGCGTCGCGGCCCTGGGGGTCATGCACTGGATCGACCAGCAGCTCGACCCGGGACGACTCCCGGATCGCATTCTCGCCGGTCGCGAGCGGGAATTCGCCATCTTGAGTCTCGATCCCGAAGGCCTGGCGCGGATTTTCGCGGAGGCCCGTCGGGACCGTGTCGAGCGGGGTGCCGAGTTCAATCAGGCGATGGCACCGGCGTCGCAGGCCCTCAACTGGCTGCGCCAGCTCGTGGGGCAGGTGCAGCAGCTCGCGGTCGTGCGCGCGGTGCTCTCGGAGCGGCAGCTGCAGGAAGTCATGACCGACTTCTGGGTCAACCACTTCAACGTGTATTCCGGCAAGGGCGCCGACCGGGTGCTGATGCCGATCTACATCGAGCACACGATCCGGCCCCGCGCGCTCGGCACGTTCGCGGATCTCCTGCTGGCCACCGCGCAGAGCCCGGCCATGATGTTCTACCTGGACAACTGGGAGAGCGTCGCGACCGGTGCCGTGCCGCCAGGGGTCGGTCGGACGGTCGGGCGGCCGAGGGGCGGTGCACCAGCCCGCGGACCGAACGAGAACTATGCGCGTGAGCTGCTGGAGCTGCACACGCTCGGCGTGGATGGTGGATACACGCAGCGCGACGTCATGGAGGTCGCGCGTGTGTTCACCGGCTGGAGCATCGCCCGACCGGCCCAGAGCGGTCGCTTTGAGTTCAATGCCTGGGCACACGACAGGGGCGAAAAGACCGTGCGCGGAGTTCGCTTCCCGGCCGGTGGCGGGCAGGAGGAAGGGATACGCCTCCTGAAGCTGCTCGCCAACGATCCGGCGACGATGCGGTTCGTGAGTCACAAGCTGTGCGCCCGCTTTGTACGGGACGAGCCACCCGACGGTTGCGTCGACGACGCCGTAGCCGCCTGGCAACGGTCCGGCGGCGACATCACGGACGTGGTGCGCGCGATCGTCCGCACACCGGATTTCTGGTCGGCCCAGACCATGCGCGCCAAGATCAAGACGCCGCTCGAGTTCGTTGTGAGCGCGGTGCGCGCGGTAGGCGGCGAGCCCGACACGACGCTGGAGCTGGCGGAGGTCGTCGGGCGTCTGGGACAGCCGCTGTATATGGAACCATCGCCGGCGGGCTATCCGGAGTCCCAGGAGGAGTGGGTGAACTCGGGCGCCCTGCTGCACCGCATGAACGCGGCGGTCGCCCTCGCGGCGGGCCGGTTGCCGGGCGTTACGATCTCGTTGGACGGCGTCTTGGCGCCGACGGACGAGCCGGACACGTTGATCCACGCCGTCGACACGCGATTGTTGGGTGGCATCCTGTCGCCACGATCGCGCGCCGTGATGCGGGATCAGGTGGACGCCGTGCGCAATCGGGTGGCCGCGCGGGCCCTGGCAGTAGGGTTGGCGCTGGGCGGGCCGGAGTTTCAACGACAGTAGGGGACGGTAGGAGACGGTAGGAGACGGTAGGAGAGGAGATGCGGATGTCGATTTCGAGACGAGTATTCGTAAAATCGGGTGGACTCGCTTTGGTGAGTTTGGGGATGGATCCGTTGTTTCTGGAGCGAGCGGCATATCTCCCCTACCGTCCCCTACCGTCCCCCACCTCTCCTATTCTCGTCTGTCTCTTCATGCGCGGCGCGGTCGACGGGCTCAACATGATCGTGCCGCATGGCGACCCGCTGTACTACCGCGAGCGGCCGACCATCGCCATACCGAGCCGGGACGTGATCGATCTGGATGGGTTCTTCGGACTGCACCCGCGCCTCGCGGTGTTGAAGCCGTTATGGGACAACAAGACGCTCGCCGCCGTGCATGCCGTCGGCTCGCCCGAAGCGACCCGCAGTCACTTCGACGCTCAGGACTACATGGAATCGGGCACGCCGGGCGTGAAGGCGACGGGCGACGGGTGGGTCAACCGCTACTGCCAGCACGACGCCGAGCATGCCAACACTCCGTTTCGTGCCGTCGCTTTCGGCCCGCAGCTGCCGCGCGTGCTTGCCGGAACGGCACCGTCGCTCGCCATCGACGACCTGCAGGCATTCGGGTTGCAGCTGCCCCGCCCGGCGGCGCGCGATCGTCTCACCCGCGCGTTCGAGGCGCTGTACGCGGGCGCGCAGACCGGCCTGCTCGCGACCAGCGGGCAAGAGAGCTTTGAGGCGATCCGCCTGCTGCAACGCGCCAATCCCCTGCAATACCGGCCCGCCAACGGCGCCGCGTACCCGTCCGGACGGCTCGGGCGCTCGCTGCTCCAGATCGCGCAGCTCATCAAAGCGGATCTGGGCATGCGCGTCGCCTGTCTCGATGCCATCGGATGGGACACGCATACGAACGAGGGCGCGAGCGACGGGCAGCTCGCCGGCCTGCTGGACGAGCTCGCGGCCGCGCTCATGGCATTCACGATCGACATGGGCGAGCGGATGCGGCACATCATGGTGCTCACGATGTCGGAGTTCGGACGTGCGGTGCGGGAGAACGGGAGCGGCGGCACGGACCACGGGCACGCGACCGCCATGCTGGCGATCGGTGGTCCGGTCGGGGGCGGACGCGTGCTGGGTCGCTGGCCATCGCTCGACGTCACCGCTCGATTCGAAGCCCGCGATCTCGCCGTCACGACCGATTTCCGGGCCCTGTTCGGCGAGATCCTGGCCCGCCACCTCGGGGCGACAGACTTGGCGGCGATCTTTCCAGGGTTTGACATCCGGGCGGCACAATTCCCGGGTGTCATCAGA
>DATFGN010000335.1:0-5356 GCA_035249405.1 Gemmatimonadales bacterium | reverse complement strand
CCACTCGCCGTCGCGCCCCTTGATCTTCCGCAGGCGCTCCTCGGTGACGAACTGGCGGAAGATTTCCATGATCTGGGAGGCCCACTGCGCCCACCCGGTCTCCCACATGATGAACAGCTGCCCGTAGGCCGACAGCGCGCGCTCCTGGAGGATCTGCAGCGCGATCCCGGCGCTGACGCCCTCCGGGCGCGAGCCTTCGAGCACCGCGAAGGTCTTGGCGATCTTCTCGATGGTGCTGTCGATAATCCCCATCCACTCGATGAAGGACATCGGCAGCGGCTGACCCGGAATACGCTCCGGCTTGGCCTTGCTGGGCGCCATGTCGTTGTAGCTGATGATCGACCCCGCGATGCCGCCCCCCTGCGCGAGGCCCGTGACGCCCGCCGTCTTCGGATTGAGCCAAATGTGCTGGCCCATGCGCTGGCCGCAGAGCATCAGCGCCGATTGCCAGCGGTTGCGGTCGGACTGGAGCAGCGCGATGTCATCCGCGACCGTCTTGGGCCAGAACGTGCCGGAGACGAGCTTCTGCGGAAACCACGTGAACGGGAGAAAATGCCGCTTGCCGCCGTCGGCCATCTTCGCCCAGTACGGCAGCGGCTTGGCGTAGACCAGCGTCGCGTTGCCGACCACGATGGCCAGGAGACCCTCGGGATAGGTCGCATCCGGCAGGCACCAATACCACCGCTCCGTCACGCGGTTATTCGTGAGCAGGGCGCCGCTCGTCACATCCCGCCGGCCTGTCCCGCGCTCGTCCAAGGCCGGGCCTTGAATGGCCAGCGCCGACATGTAGTGCTCCTCGGCCATGCCGGCCACGTTGGCGCTGATCTGATCGGCGAACGCGGGCCAGCGCTCCTTCGCGTCGTCCACCGACAGCGCCTTCTCGCGCAGCAGCTTGCGGTGCTTGCTGAAATCCGTGATCGAGGGGTCGAAGAACATCTCGAACAGCGGCGCAACCTCGACGAACAGCTTACCGATGGGCACCGACTGCGTCACCGGCTGCATCGGCTGGGTGTCGCCGCAGCCTTCGCACATCGGCGCGCCCTGGGGCTGCGTGGCCTGGCACGAGGGGCATTGATCGAGCGCGACTTCACGGGTGCCCCAGCGCGGATCGGGGTCGTAGCCGCTCTCCAGGAACGCGCCGCCCGTGAAGCCGACCCACGAGGCGAGCGTCTGGCGATTCATGCGGATGTTGACCTCTTCCTCGATCACCTCGATGGCGCGCGAGGCCACGTCGGCGGCGGCGCGGTCGTCCGGCTCGTCCGTGGAGCCGGGGCGCCAGAGGAGTTTCGGCTCAATGCGGCCGAACACGGAGATGACGGTGTCCATCGTGGAGGCAAAAATGTTGGTCACGGGCGTGGGAATGTGCTGCGGGATGTTGGCGGGGCGCCACCGGCCGCTGCTCAGATCCCAGCGAATCCACTGCAGCCCGCGGTAGTACAGGAGATTGCGGTACATCGGCCGGAGGAAGCGGTCGCGTTGCTCGCGCCGCCCAAACTCGTCGCGGAACTTCTTTACGCGATCGACGATGGCCGACGTATCGGCATACGGGTCCGTCGCCGCCGCGGCCTCGGGCGCCGGCGCGGTGGGCTCCGGCTGCTGGCCCATCACCTGCCCGGCCTTCGCCTTGAGCGTGCCCAGCATCGAGGCCAAATCAGCCATGTCGGTCCTTATCCCACTGCGCGACGAGGCCATCGCGCTCATGCTCCGGGAGCTCCATGTGATCGGTCAGCCACGCGCGGAAATACGCGCCCCACGCGTCCGTGTAGCGCTGGTGATAGCGCACCGCCGCCGAGTCGAGGCCCGCGATCACGGTGGGCCCCGCCGCGCCCGGCAGCGCCGGCCCGACCTCGCCGATCTTGGGCGCGCACGCGAGGCAATACGGGATGCCCGGCGACACGGTGCCCGGCTTGATCTGCACGCGGGCGTAGACGCTGTTACTCAGGGGGTACGTGATCTGCGTCTCGCCCGTGCGACCATGCGTGGCGGTGCGCCAGATGAGGGCGTCGCACGCGATGCAGTGCCCGGCGTGGATGGTCACTAGGCTCCCGACTGCGCCCATTCTTCATTCTTCTGGAGTTCCGAGAAGTCTTGCGCGATGTCCTGCTCTCGATCCGCGATCAGCGGGCGCGGCATCACGTTCGCCTGCCCGTCGGTCTTGAGGAACACGAGTTGCGCGACGGCATCATTCGCGCGCTGGCTCTCTTTCTGCCGCTCCAATCGGAGCCACGCGATTTCGGCCTCCAGGTGGCGCACGTAGGCAGAACTCCAGAAGCGCCAGATCATAGCCACTCCAGACTCATCGGATACCAGTAGACGAACGGTTCCGCATCAAGGCGCTCGTCGGCCCACCGCCCGATGGCCGACACAACAGCTTTCTTGTCCTTCACGTCAATGGCCAGCAGGTACGGACGGAGCGACTCTGGGTCGGCCAAGTTGGCCGCGACAGCTACCGCCTCGCGCTCAGGTAGGCCCTTGGAGCACAAGATGTCGGTAAACCCCGCCTCGTACACTTCGCGCACCCAACTCAAGTCCATCATGCCGACGGCGCCTGGCGATAGTTCCCGACGACGGGAAGAAGGCCGCCGCCGATCCCACGGGGAGTGGTCGTGGGTAACCTGAGTCCACGCGCCGTCGTCATGGCGTCATCCCGCCCACTCCGAGGCCACCTCGGCCAATTCCTGCGCCTGCGCGAACGACCGCTTGCGCTGCTCGTGCGACCACGCCGCGCGCAGGCTGCTGTGGTCTAGATGCGGGCGCTTGCGCAGCAGCTCGGCCTCGAACTGGGAGCGCTCGATCAGCTCCGGGTCGTCGTACAAGGACGATTCGGCCTGCTCCGTGGCCCCCGGCTGCGCGCGGAGCTGGAGGCCATCCACCACGCAGTCGAGCAGATCGTCGTGCGTGTTCTCCCGATCCGGCCGCCACCGCTCAGCCTCCTCGATCAAATCCTCGCAGGCGCTGGCCTCCGACGCGACGGTGATCTCGCCGGCGTTCCACATCGGCTGGAGCGCCCGGATGCGCACGTTCTTCGTGATCTTCGTGTCGCGCTCCAGCGTGACCACGGGCAGGTAGTACCCGCGCCGCTCGCCTTCCTGCTCGAACAGGCGCCGGTAAATCTTCGCGAACGCGATGGCCTCGAAGCCCACCGCGATCACGCGCCCCTTGGCATACGTGAGGCGGTCATACATGTCGTAGCAGCGCGCGACGAGCTCGTCTTCCTTCCACCGCCCGCGCTGCAGATCGGGGATGACCATGCTCCCGGCGGGGTCGAAGGCGATGCCGCCGATGGCGGAGTAATCGGCCCACGCCTTCGTGCTGATCGCCGGGTCCACCGTCATCACGAGCCAGCAGGTGTCGAGCGACGGCAGATCGCGCGTCGGCTTGACCTGCAGCTTCTGGCGCGGGAAGTAGACCGTGTCGGCGCTCACCGGATCAATCAGCATCTGGGCGGCGAACTCGGCGAAGCCCATCACGCGCCGCTCGTCCATGAGGCACTTCTTGCCCGGCACGCGCGTGGACACGGTGAAGCGCTTGGGGTAGCGCGAGCGCTTCCAGCCGAACCCCTCCGCCCACTCCGCGCCCGGCTCGCCTTCCTGCGCGGGCTCCCAGCAGTCGAGGATGTAGGTGCCCAAGGCGAGGCCCTGGGTCTTCTGCTGCTCCAGCAGCCAGGCGTAGGCGTCGGCGTAGTGCCAGGGCGTGCCGATGTACCACTGCCGGCCGCCCGGATCGATCAGGGGCTGCGTGAGGCGGATGAACTGGATGGTTTTGAGCAGCTCGTCGCGGGTGGCCGAGTTTTCCTTGCCGACCACGTCGTCGTACTTCACGTCGTCGTAGTGCTTGGACACGATCTCGCCCGAGATGCCGATGGTCTCCACGGTCCCTTCGCGCGTATGGCGCCGCCGCTTGACCGTGATGACGTTTTCCGTCCACTTCGGGGCCTGCCGCGCGGGGTCCTCCCACAGGATGTCGGGGAAGGCCTGGATCAGGCGCGGATTCGTGAGATGCCCCTTGATGTCGGCCAGCATCGCCTGCGCGTTCTCGGCCTTGTTACTCGCGATGAGGATGCGGATCTGCGGATTGCGTAAGATTTGTAAGATCGTCTGCGCCACCGTGATGACGCTGGTCTTCAGATACCCGCGCGGGATCAGGATGAGGTTCTTCTCGTAGGGCGTGGCCTGGAGGAACTGGCAGAGCGGGCCGTGCAGGCCGGGCTCGATGGCGCTGCCGGCGCCGCGTGACCAGCTCAGCAGGGTCAGGAGCGAGTAGAGGCTGCCGAAGCCGTGCGCGGTCGGGAAGTCGTCCTGCAGGAGGCCATCGCGAATGATCTTCGCGGCCTTGAGCGCCTCTTTCTGGTCGGCGGTGAGGGCGCGGGGCATCTAGCCGTAGGTCTCCCATGAGCCCCCGCCGCGCCGCGATACACCTTGGGGGCCTTCCGCTCCGGCTTCTTCCGCACGGGCGGTGCGATCTCGCGGCTCCAACTCCTCGGCATCACATGGCATCCACCTCCGGCGACGCAGGAACACCTCCAGCCGCCGCCCCTCGCCGACCCAGTGCCACAGGCCGGCCCGGTCGAACGCGGCGCGGCAGGCCTCGGCGTGGGTCATTGCCACCGGCCGATGGCGCCCGCCTTGAGCGCCAGGATGAGGGCGTCGAGCTTGCCTTCGATGCGCTCCAAGTGCTCTCGGAACCCGACGATGTCGCTCTTACGAATGCTGGTCTGCGACGGCGTCTGCGTCGTTCCGACTACGCCATAGGCCGCAGCGGCCCGGGTCTCGTGCCGCACCCGCTCCCCGAGCTGCGCCGCGTACTCGTCGTCTTCGTGTCTCATCGCGCCGCCCGCTCACTCGGCTTCATGCCGCTCCTGCGCCGCCCGCTCCTGCGCCAGCCGCTCCACCGTCGGCGCCACCGCCGCCCGCACCCCGTCACACGCCGCGCAGGGACACAGCGGCTCCGTCGGCACCGGGTCGGCCACGAATGGCTGCCGACACGTGTGGTCGCGGATCACGCCGCCCGCGCCGTCGCGGAAGTACCACCAGCCGCAGGCACACCGCGCCGGGGTCACCATGCTAGCCACTCCTCCTCGTCGCGCTCCCGACACCGCTCGCACCACCAGCCCGCCGGCGTCTTGCGAATGTTCGCCGACTCACAGCGCGGACACGTGGACGGCGCCGGGAGCGCCTCGCGTACGGGCTCGTACCCGTGCATCGCCCCCAGCCTGGCGTCCGCCTCCGCGAAGGGGGTCATCGGCACACCGCCTGGAGCAGCCACGCACTGAGCAGGACCCACGCCACGCACGGACTCAGACAGATCGCCCACGCGAGCGGGTAGAACACCCACGGCGGCGAGATCAAGAACGCGT
>DATFGN010000334.1:0-2248 GCA_035249405.1 Gemmatimonadales bacterium | reverse complement strand
AACCGCGAGCGCGTCTCCGCCCGCGTAGTCGTCGAGCCATGGCTGCCCGATCAACAGGCTGCGGGCCCGATCGTAGCGCCGGGCTTGCAGCTCGGCGCGCGCCCCTTGGACGATGAAATCGGGATCCTGACGCGGCGCACGCGCCGCCGCGTCGAGCAACGTCTCGGCGGCGTGCCACGGACGGCCCGCCTGCCAAAGCGATTCCGCCCGTTGCGAAGCGTTGAAGGGGGATTGAGCGGCAGCCACCAGCGGACCCAGGGCACCGACCAGCGCGATGGCAGCCGCGCGTATCACTGCTGCCGGCGAACGCGTGCGAGGGTTTGGTGATAATCCGCCCGGGAGCTCGGCGTGAGCTCGAACCGGCCGAATCCGGCCAGGTCCTGAAACACCAACAAGAGGCGAAGGGTGTTGTAGGACCACCGGATCGTCTGCGTGGCACCGCGAGTGACGGCGGTTCCTGAATAGTCCTGCACTTCGTCCGGCGGGCCCAGCGTGATGAACACCTCGCCCCGATCCGTCAGCCACCCCGGCTCCCCGGCCTCCTGGAAGCGGTAGTTGGCGACCTGGACGCGATGCAGGTAGTCGTCCAGGGCCTCGTTTTCCGGTGTCAGTGGGACCGGATCGGTCGCCGCCCAGAATTCCCGCCACGCCATCGCCCGTTGTTCGGGAGGCGCACTGCGCAGCTTGGCCACGAGGTCCTGACGCTCGAAGTAGCGCAGCAGGCTCACCATCTCCGCGTAATTGGTGATTACCCATTGGCTGGAGAAGCTGACGAGAAACGGAGTGCGGATCTTGGTCGTGCCGCCGATGGTTTCGACCCGCAACACTTCCTGACCGACCGGCAGCTGCGTCGAGGAGAGGCGCAGCACGGCCTGCGCCAATCCCGTCGTGTCCACGAGCGTCACCGTATCGCGCCATAGCACATTGTCATTCAGGTCTACTGCTTCCGCCGCAAGCCGCGTGCCGGTGGGCAACCCATATCCCTCTACATAGAAGCGCAGTGTGTCCGCGCCGTAGGGAAGGGTTGCACGGGGGTTTACCAACATGTTGAGCCGGTCCGTCAGGCTGCCACGGGCCGTGCCCTGGTAGATCGGAATTGGTTTCGAGAACGATCCCGAAGTGAAACGTGGCACGGTATCGGGCCGTTCCCGTCGCGCCAGGGCCGGGCTGTTCCGGTCCCGGACCGACACGCTCGCTACATAGATGCCGGGACGCACCGTGAGGTAACCCTGGAACAAGATGCTTTCGTCCGCGCGCAGCGTCTCCTGGAAACTGCGCACGCGAACGGTCTGGTCGCTGGTCAGCTGCACCGGGGTGCCGGAATCAGAGCGGAACACCACCTCGACATGGTACTCGGCGATGAATTCGTTCGCCTGGCGCCGGAAGGTCAGGGCGTGGTTGGCGAGGGAGAGGGCGAACACCGCGAGGGTTGAATCGGGAGTGCGGCCGCTCAAGAAATGAATCGAGGCGACCATCGGCAGCGGCGTGCTCGTGACGAAGAGCCCCATCTGGTCGTAGATGCTGGCGGCGTCAAACAACTTTGCCACTTCCACGCCCGGTTGGGGCCGATCCGGTGCTCCAACGCGCTGCCACTGCCCGCAGCTCGCCAGCCCGCTCGCCATTACCAGGACCACCGTGCGTCGTATCACTTGCCTAACCTCAAGTCCGGACGTTAGTTTCGCCCGATCGCATGGCCAGTGAGAATCTCGCCGGTCGCACTATCGCCGGCTACCGCCTCCTCGAGCGTGTTGGTGAGGGCGGCACGGCGGAAGTGTACCGCGCCGAGCATCCCGAGCATGGCC
Source organism: Gemmatimonadales bacterium (assembly GCA_035249405.1). GTDB lineage: Bacteria > Gemmatimonadota > Gemmatimonadetes > Gemmatimonadales > GWC2-71-9 > DASTHG01. Next base: position 446 of record DATFGN010000334.1, on the reverse strand, counting down.
AATGCGCGTTCAAGGTATTGCGCCCGCGGCTCCGGGGCGACCCCACCGCGGTCAAACGATTCCTGCGCGAAGCGAGTTACGGTGCACGGGTCCGCCACACCAGTGTGGTCCGGACGTATGATTACGGCGAGGCCGACGGCCTCTACTACTTGGCGCTCGAATGGGCCGGTGGACAGTCCCTCGCTGACTTCCTACACCAAAACGCTCCCGTCGCTCCGGCGCTCGCCGTCGATATCGTGACGCAGCTGGCGGCGGGGCTCGCGGCCGCGCACCAGGTCGGGATCGTGCATCGCGATCTGAAGCCCGAGAACATCGTGTACGACAGCGCGGCGCACGTCGCCAAGCTGTTGGATTTCGGAATCGCCCGGGATGCCGAGCTGCCGCCTGAAGAGCGACTCACGCGCACCGGATTCTTCGTGGGGACCCTCCAGTACGTGGCACCGGAA
>DATFGN010000333.1:0-3387 GCA_035249405.1 Gemmatimonadales bacterium | reverse complement strand
CCTCGTGTTCGTCACCTGCGGCATGGGTGGGGGCACGGGCACCGGGGCGGCACCGATCATCTCTCAGGTCGCTCGCGACCTGGGAGCCCTGACCATCGGGATCGTGACCAAGCCGTTCCTGTTCGAAGGCCGTAAGCGTATGCGGCAGGCGGAGATGGGCATCGCCGAAATGCGCAAGCACGTCGATACGATGATCGTCGTCCCCAACGAGCGCTTGCTGGCGGTCGTGGGAAAAGGTATTCCATTTCAGGACGCGTTAAAAAAAGCCGACGAGGTGCTGCTGCACGCCACGCAGGGCATTTCGTCGATCATCTGTGTGACCGGCGAAGTCAACGTCGACTTTGCCGACGTGCGGACTGTGATGCAGAACGGCGGCACTGCCCTGATGGGAACGGGCATGGGCCGTGGGGAAAACCGAGCCATGGAAGCGGCGCAGCAGGCCATCAGCTCGCCGCTGCTCGACAACATCTCGATCGCGGGCGCGACCGGGGTGCTGATCAATATCACCGGCGGTCCGGACTACACGCTGGGCGAGGTGACGCAGATCAGCGAGGCGATTCACGATGCCGCGGGCGACGAGGCCGAGATCATCTTCGGCGCCGTTCGTGATGCGGCGATGCAAGGGGAGGTCCGGGTCACGGTGATCGCGACGGGCTTCGACAAGACCACAGCCGCCGAGACACCGGCCGCGGCGCCGAGCGCCCGCCCGGCCGCCGGGGTGTTGCCGTTCGAGAAGCGGCCCGCGCGTCCCACGCCCACGCCACCACCGGGCTTCGGGAAGCCGGGAGAAGTCACGCCGCCGCGCCGCCCGTCAACGCCGGGCCAGCCGGAGGTGAACGAGATGGAAATCCCGACGTTCATTCGGCGGCAGATGGACTGATGCGGTCCCGTCGGGTCGTAGTGGTTGGCCTGCTGCTCACAGCGGGCGCGTCGGGGTGGGTGCTGAGCCGTACCTGGCCGTGGCGCGGCCCTGTCCGCGCACCGACCATCCGCGTCACCACCGCCTATCGCGAGTTCGACGATACGCTGGGGCGGCGGGAAACCCTGTCCGACGTGCTGGCCCGGGCCGGACTCACCGGTCCCCGCTATGCGGCCTTTCTCTCAGCCGCTAATCGTCTCGACACGCGCCGGCTCCGTCCGGGGCTCGTGTTCCATTTCCGCCAGCCGATTACGGACTCGGTGGTCGATCGGCTCACCGTCCGGGTCGGGCCGGAGCGCCGGCTGTGGTATGCCCGCGATGCCGGCAGCTGGTCGGAGCGTGAGGAACAGATCGCCTGGCTGCCGCAGCGACTCCGGATCCAGGGCACCATCAACAGCTCGCTGTACGAAGCGCTCGACGCGTCGCTCCCCGACAGTGTGCTGCCCGGGCCCGAGCGCCAGGCGCTTGCCTGGGCGATCGCCGACGTGTACGACTGGGAAGTGGATTTCACCCGCGATGTCCGCGCGGGCGATCAGTTCGAGGTCCTGTTCGAGCGACTGATCTCCCGTGAGGGCGAGCGTCGGTTCGGACGGGTGGTGGCGACCCGCGTCGATGTCGCGAATAGGCCGAGCTACGCGTTCTTTTTCGAGACCGATACGCTGAGCGGTCAGGGCGGCTTCTTCGACGACCACGGGCGCTCGCTCAAGCGATCGTTCCTGCGTGCCCCACTCCAGTTTCGCCGCATCTCGAGCCGCTTCGGTGGACGTGTGCATCCCGTGCTCGGCACCTACCGCCAGCACAAGGGCGTGGACTATGCGGCCGCCTACGGCACCCCCGTTCGCGCTACGGCGGACGGTATCGTGACGCAAGCCGGCCGGGCGAGCGGATACGGCAACCTCATTGAGGTGCGGCACGTCAACGGGATTCGCACCCGCTACGGCCACCTGTCCGGATTCGCCAAGGGTCTGCACGTGGGCGAGCGCGTCACCCAGGGCGAGACGATCGGTTTCGTCGGCTCAACGGGGTTGTCCACGGGTCCGCACCTGCACTACGAGTTCGTCATCAACGGACGTCCCACCAATCCCCAGCGCACCAACGCCGGGACGGGTGCCCCGATTCCGCGCTCGCTCTTGTCCGCGTTTGAAGCCACGCGCTCGGCCCTCTCGCTCGAGCTCGAGCCGCCACGAGCCGTGAGCGGCGCCGTCAAGGTCGACTAACTTCCGTTTTTCGCGTGGACCTCTTTCCCGCCGTTGACGTTCGGGGCGGGCGCGTCGCGCACGTCCGCACCGGGAACGCGTCTCCGCCGTCGGTGTACGGCGACGATCCGGTGGGCGCCGTCGTGCGTCTCGCAGCGGCAGGGGCGCGCTGGATCCACCTCGTCGATCTCGATCGGGCGTACGGTCGCGGCAGCAACGGCGCGGTGGTCCAGGCCGTCCTCAGCTCGGCAACGCTTCGCGTCCAGGTCGGAGGCTCTCTCGCCGACGAGGAAACCATCGCGCTCATGCTCGAGGGGGGAGCGACGCGCGTCGTGATCGGGTGTGCGGCAGCCGCCAACGACCCGGCGATCGTGGGCCGGCTCGTGAAACAGCACGGACCGGACCGACTCGCCGTCGCGATCGACGCGACCGATGGGCGCATCACGCCGCGCGACCATCGACCCACCGCACCGCTATTGGCCCTGGATCTGGCGCGCCTGGTGAGCGACCAGGGCGCGCAGACCATCATCTATACCGATGTGACTCGAGATGGAACGTTGGCTGGTCCGGATCTCGCGGGCGCACAAGCGATCGCGCGACTGGGCGTGCAGGTCGTGGCAAGCGGCGGCATCGGCACGCTGGCCGATCTCACCGCGGTCCGCGACGCGGGGCTGGCGGGGGCCGTCGTCGGCCGCGCGCTCCATGAGGGCCGGTTCACCCTCGCGGAAGCGTTGACATGCGCCGCCGGCTGACGCTCGAGCTGGTCCTGCTGCGGGCCCTGGCACTCGGCGCCCTGCTCCTGTTGCTCTTCAATCCGTCCCGCTCCCGGCCCGGCGGGGCGAGCGGCCCACCACTCGTCTTGCTCGACGGCTCGCTCAGCATGGCCGGCGTGAACGGCGTGTGGCGGGCTGCGGTCGACTCGGCGCGCCGGCTCGCGGCGGGTGGGTTGATCTGGCGCTTCGGCGACGTCGTGTCCGCGTTCGACACCAGCGCGCCGGCCGCCGGTCGGAGTCGCCTGGCCCCGGCGCTCGCGGCGGCGGCGGGCCGGAGCGGGCCGGTCATCGTGGTCTCCGACGGTGCCATCACCGACAGTGCCGACCTCCCCATCGATCTCAGGCGCCGGGCCAGAATCGTTATGCTGCCGCGAGCGCCGTTCTTCGACGCGTTCGTCGCGTCGATCGACGGGCCGCGACGCGTGGCGGTCGGGGATACGATCCGGCTCCGGGTGGCGTACGGAACCGCAGGGAAGGGGGAAGGGGGAAGGGGGACGAG
>DATFGN010000332.1:0-3957 GCA_035249405.1 Gemmatimonadales bacterium | reverse complement strand
TTCGACCGGCTCCAAGACTCGGCGGCGATTTCGCCCCGCAGTGCGAACACGCCGCTCTTGTATACGCGCCAGAACTTCGAATAGAACGCCATCGACACGCGGCCGTGCTTCGGCGGCTCGAAGTCTCCGCCGCCGCGGATGGGATCGAAATACCAACCGGACAGCTGCACGCCGGAGATTGGACGCAATCCCACATAGACGGACGCATACCGGCTGCGCGGCGTCGGCCCCAGCGACGCGACGGGCTGGATCCCGGCCGCGAACGCGCGGGGCTGAAACGCATCCCGCTGCACCACGCCACCCTCGAGCAGAATGAATCGGCGCTCCCAGCGCGCGTATGCCGACCAGTCCGTTGCCCGCTGGAAGGAATCGCTCAGCACCAGCGGCGCTGGAAAGTCCTCGATCCGGGCGGCTTCCGCCCGGAACGACACACCGAACGGCAGCGCGAGACCCGCGGAGACCTGGGCACGCGTGCCATGCCCTTTGTCGCCGTACGCTGAGCGACGCGCCAGAGCGGCGAGGGTGAAGAACGGCACCGGACGCCACGCGGCCTGGGCTTCGACCTGAAATGGCCGAGCTTCCCCTTGAAATCGAGCGGTAACCGAAGCCGAGGCGCGGGATCGCGTCTCGCTCAACTCGACGCTGCCTTGCCACAGACTCCGGTCGGGAACGAGGGTGTCGTTGGAAACCGACGTCCGCGCGCCGCTCAGCGTCAGCCGGGTGCCGAGTCCGTCGTCGCGCGTGGCGAGGAAGCCCTGGAAGACGCCGTCCAACCGGCGCTGGCGCCACGCCGTCACGTTCGCGATCTCGCTCGACCGGTTCCAGGTGCTGGTCACGATCTGATAGGACAACCCCACCCGAGGTTTGACGTATTCGCCGCGCAGCCAGAGATCCACGGAGTTGAACGGCGTCGTCGTGCTCGTCCCGATGCCGTCGATGTTGCGGTAGTCGGCGGCCAGAGAGAGCCCCAATCCCGACCGCCATCGCTTGGCGAATCCCGCGCGGTATTGCGCGATCGAGGCGACACCCGTGCTGATGCGCACTTCGGTGCGCGGGGTCGTGGACCCGATCCGGGCCGTCACGAGATACACGCGCAGGGTGGAGGGCAGCATCTGGATGTCGACGCGTTCCAGCGGCGCCAGCGGCACCCGGGCGGGATCGATCCAGATGGAATCGCGCCCCAGGGGCAGGTACGGCACGCCATCCCAATACACTTCCAGCCCCATCGGCCCCTTCCCGCCGTAGACGGCGATCTCCGGGGCGCCAAACCAGCCGCCGCGGGCCACGTAGACACCGGGGAGATGGGACAGCAAGTCGCCGAGGCTCGTAATGTTGGAAAGGACCAGCGAATCCGTGTCGAAGCTCCAACGTTCTCCACGCGGCAGGGGGCCACGCGCCATCGCCCGGCTGAACACGGGCAGGAACCGTTCGACCGTGTCGCGAGCGGTGCTGTCTGGAGGAATGGTGTCGCCCGGCACCGAATCGGTGCGCGCCGGCCGCGGCGGTCCCGAATCGACTTGGGCCGTGACCGCGCCGCCGCCACACAGCAGCAGAGCCCCCGCGGCCAGGAGGCCCCGCCGCATCACGACGCCGCGCGACGCAGCAGAAACTCGGTGAACAGCCGCACGCCGACCGCAGTCGGCCCTTTCGCCTGGTGCGCGGATTCGCTCTCGGTATACGCCGTGCCCGCAATGTCGAGATGCACCCACGGGAATCCTTCCACGAATTCCCGCAGGAACCACCCGCCGGCAATCGACCCGGCTCCGCGGCCTCCGGAGTTCTTCACATCGGCGATATCGGACTTCACGAGATCGCGATACTCCTCCCAGAGCGGCAGCGCCCACACGCGCTCGCCGGCCCGCTCGCCGGCCTCGCGCACCTCACCGATCAGGGCTTCGTCGTTGCCCATGGCGCCCGTCGCCTGTGCACCCAGCGCGATCACGATGGCACCGGTGAGCGTCGCGGCATCCAGTACCGCGGCCGGCTTATAGCGACGCGCATACGACAACGCGTCGCACAGAATCAGACGCCCCTCGGCGTCGGTATTCACGATTTCGATCGTCTTGCCGAAATGGCTCTTCACGACGTCCCCGGGCTTCACCGCCGTGCCCGACGGGAGATTCTCGGTCGACGGAATCAATCCCACGACGTTCACCTTCGGTCGAACCCGGCCCAGGACTTCGAACGTCCCCAACACCGCTGCAGCACCCGACATGTCGTACTTCATTTCTTCCATGTTCAACGCCGGCTTGATCGAGATACCCCCGGAATCGAACGTGATCCCCTTCCCAACCAGCACGACGGGGGCGGCGTCTCCGGCTCCCGTGTACTCGAGCGCGATGAAGCGAGGCTCCTGCGCGCTGCCCTGCGCTACCGCCAGCAGCGCACCCATGCCTTCTTTGGCGAGCTCGGCCGGCCCCAGGACGGTCACGCCGAACCCGTGCGTACGCGCCAGGGCCTGTGCCTGCTCGGCGAGATAGCTCGGCGTGCAGATGTTGCCGGGCTGCATCTGGAGCTGTCGCGTGAGGATCTGTCCCGCAGCCACCGCGTCGCCGAGCGCCCGTCCTGCATCCGCCAGGCTCGTCTCGGCGCGGTCCACGATCACATCGACGCCCTCGACCGGGCCGCGCAGCTCATCGGACGGCCGTTTCATCTCCACGAATCCCCAGCCGCCGTGCGCGGTCCCCTCCACGACGACCTGCGCCTTGTCGCGCGCTCCGAGACCGTTACGGGCTTCGGCCGCCACGGCGAACGCCACCCGGCCCGTGCCAAGTGCCCGGGCGCGCTTGGCGGCGACCGCTGCGGCCCGGCGGACGGAGTTTCTGGTGACGTCGGCGCTCTTGCCCATGCCGACGAGCATCACGCGGCGCGCTTTGCCCGTGCCGTAGGCGACGAGGGTTTCGTCCCGCTTTCCCTTGAAGTCTCCGCTCGCGATCGCCCGGCCCAGCGCACCGCCGGTCGCCTGATCGAGCGGCGCCAGCGAAGCGGGCAGCTCACCACCGAGGGCGACGGCGATGGCCAACAGCGGAGACTCGATCTCCGCGAGAGTCGTGGTCAGCAGCGTGCTGTTCATGCGAGGTGGGCGATGATCGCGTCGGCAAACGCGGAGGTGGAGACCGTGGTGGCGCCGGGCATTTGCCGGGCCAGGTCGTAGGTGACGTGCCCTTTGGCGATCGCGGCTTCGATGCCGCGCTCGATGGCCTGCGACACGTCAGTCCAACCCAGCTCCTCGAACATCATGACGCCGGAAAGAATCACACTCCCGGGGTTGATCTTGTCCTGGCCGGCGTATTTAGGCGCCGTTCCGTGCGTGGCTTCGAACACGGCGTACCCGTCGCCGATATTGCCGCCCGGCGCGAGGCCCAGGCCGCCGACCTGGGCGGCACATGCGTCCGAGAGGTAGTCCCCATTGAGGTTGGGGGTGGCCAGCACGGAGTATTCGTCGGGTCGCAGCAGGACTTGCTGGAACATGGAATCGGCGATGCGATCCTTGATGATCACCTTTTTCCCGTCCGGGGCTGCACCGGCTTCGCTCTCGGGGATCGTGCGATCGCCGAACTGGGTCTTGGCCACCTCATAGCCCCAATCCCGGAACGCGCCTTCGGTGAACTTCATGATGTTGCCCTTGTGCACGAGCGTCACCGAAGGCCGGCCCCGGTCCAGCGCGTAACGAATGGCCTTCACCACGAGTCGCTGCGAGCCGAAGCGGGACATCGGCTTGATGCCGAGCGCGCTGCCGGCACGCACCTTCTTGCCCATGCGCGACTCCAGGATGCCGATCAACTCGTTGGCGTCCTTGCTGTCAGCCTGGAACTCGATACCGGCGTACACGTCTTCGATGTTCTCGCGGAAGATCACGAGATTGAGCTTGCCCGGCTCCTTGACCGGCGCCGGAACACCGGGGAACCAGCGCACAGGCCGGACGCAGGCATAGAGATCCAGGATCTGCCGCAGCGC
>DATFGN010000331.1:0-2945 GCA_035249405.1 Gemmatimonadales bacterium | reverse complement strand
CAAGGATGGGGTGGTGTACGTGCTCGAAGTGAACCCGCGCGGCTCCCGGACGGTACCCTTCGTAAGCAAGGCGACCGGGGTCCCGCTGGCCCGGCTGGCCGCCGCCGTCATGGTGGGACGGACCCTGGACGAATTGGGCCTGGCCGATGAGCTTCCCGTCCCCGGTGTGGCGGTGAAGGAGGCGGTCTTCCCCTTCACCAAACTGCCCAACGTAGATACCGTTTTGGGCCCGGAGATGCGGTCCACCGGGGAGGCCATGGGCTTTGCGGACAGTTTCGGGATGGCGTTCGCCAAGGCGCAGATCGCGGCGGACGGCAGCCTGCCGCTGGAGGGTGCAGTGTTCGTCACGGTGAACGATTCGGACAAGCCGACGGTCACCCCGATCGTGCGCCGGTTTCACGAGCTTGGGTTTCGGATCCTGGCGACCGAAGGCACCCAGCGTTACCTCCGGGCGCGTGGGGTGCCGGCCGAGCGGGTCGCGAAGGTGCACGAAGGGCGGCCCAATGCCATCGACCTGCTCGTGTCGGGGGAGATTCAGCTGCTGATCAACACGCCGCTGGGGAAGTTCACCCAGCAGGATGATTATGCGATCCGGCGCGCCGCGTTGGTGCACCGGGTGCCCTATACGACGACGATGTCCGCGGCGAGCGCCGCGTGCGATGCCATCATCGCACTGCGCAGCCGGCGGGGAAGCGTGAGGAGCTTACAGGAATGGCACGAAAAGACGACCGTGGGAAATCGGGAGCCGGCGCCAATCGGCGCGGCGCCGCCAAGGGGCGTGCCGCACCCAGCGGCCGGGTAGCCAAGAAGCCGGCGAAACCGGCGCTGAAAGCGTCCCCAAAGGCAGCGGCCTCCGCCAAGGCCGCCGCTCCGCCGCCCACGCCGAAGATCAAGTTCCATGGGCGGATGCTCGAGAACGAGCCGCTCGCCCGCTACACCACCTGGCGCATCGGCGGGCCGGCCCGCTACCTCCTGCTGCCCGGAGACGTCGACGACATCTCGCGTGCTCTGGACATTGCGCGCGAGCGGGGACTGCCGTGGCTCGTGCTGGGCCTCGGGTCCAACGTGCTGGTCCGAGACAGCGGATTCCCGGGCATCGTGATCCGGATGGGGAAGGGACTCGACCGCTTCGAGATGAAAGGCGCCATCGCGATCGTCGGGGCCGGCATGGCGACGCCGATCTTGGCGCGCCGGACGGCCGAGGCCGGGTTCAGCGGGGTGGAGCGTTTCATCGGCATCCCCGGTACCGTGGGTGGAGGCATCTATATGAATGCCGGCTGCCACGGCGCCGAGTTCGCCGAAATCACCACGGAAGTGACCGTGATGGACGGGAAGGGAAAAGTCCGCACCATCCCGCGCAAGCAGATCTCCTACAAATACCGCAGCTCGAATCTGGGTGAAGTCGTGGTGCTCGAGGCGAAGCTCAGTCTGGGCGAAGAGGCGCCGGCCAAGCTCAAGGAGCTGCAGGCGAAGCTGTTCCGCTGGCGGAAGGCGGGGACGCCGTTCGACTTACCCTGTGCCGGGTCGACGTTTAAGAACCCGGGGGGCAACAAGACCGCCGGCATGCTGATCGACGAAGTGGGCCTGAAAGGGTACCGCATCGGCGGTGTCCAGGTCTCCCCCCTGCACGGCAACTATTTCGTCAACACCGGGACGGCCACCGCGGCAGACGTCCTGAAGTTGATCGATCACGTCAAGAAGACCGTAGCCAAGAAAACCGGCGTGGAGCTGGAGCTCGAGATCAAGGTCGTCGGAGTCTAGGTGGCGGACTATTTCGTCCACCCCTCGAGTTTCGTAGACGAGGGGGCGAAGATCGGCGCAGGGACGAAGATCTGGCACTTCAGCCACGTGATGCCCGGCGCCGTGATCGGCGCGCGCTGCAACCTGGGCCAGAACGTCGTCGTGATGCCCGGCACGAAGCTCGGGGACAACGTCAAGATCCAGAACAACGTCTCGATCTACGAAGGCGTGGAGCTCGAAGACGATGTGTTCTGCGGTCCCTCCTGCGTCTTCACCAATGTGATGAACCCCCGCAGTCATGTGTCCCGCAAGCACGAATACCAGCGGACCCTGGTGCGGCGCGGGTCCTCGATCGGTGCCAATGCGACCATCGTCTGCGGCGTCACGCTCGGGGAATACAGCTTCATCGGCGCCGGCGCCGTCGTCACGACGGACGTGCTGGCGTATGCCGTGATGGTCGGCGTGCCAGCGCGACGCGTCGGGTGGATGTGTCAGTGCGGTGAGCGTCTCAACCCCACCGGCGGCCGCGTCCGCTGCGGCGCCTGCGGCACGAACTACGAGGAATCCGGCGGCGTCCTCCGACCAATTGCCTGACCGGGCCTGCCTGTGTAAATTGTTGCCTCTTTTGCGGATAGAGCTGACGTGAACGTTCCGTTGCTGGACCTGGTCGCGCAGTACCAGGCCATCAAGGACGAGGTCCTTCCCGCCCTCCAGGCGGTCATCGAGTCGCAGCAATTCATCATGGGTTCGGCTCTCCCGCAGCTCGAAGCGCGGGTAGCTGAGCTGTCGCACGCCCGGCACGGCATCGGCTGCGCGTCCGGTACCGACGCGCTGCTGTTGCCGCTCAAGGCGCTGAACCTGCGCCCGGGCGACGAGGTCATCACCACGCCATACACCTTCTTCGCCACCGCGGGCGCCATCCACAATGCGGGTGGCCGGCCGGTGTTCGTGGACGTCGAACCCGAATCCTTGAACATCGACCCCGCCGCGGTCGAGGCTGCCATCACCCAGCGCACCCGGGCGATCGTCCCGGTGCACCTGTACGGGCAGATGGCTGAGATGGAGCGCCTGCTGGCGATTGCCGGGCGCCGGGGCCTGGCGATCATCGAAGACGCGTGCCAGGCGATCGGCGCCGAGTGGGCCGGACAGCGTGCCGGCAGCCTGGGCGACATCGGCTGTTTTAGTTTCTATCCGACCAAGAACCT
>DATFGN010000330.1:0-5626 GCA_035249405.1 Gemmatimonadales bacterium | reverse complement strand
ATTGGCTGCGCTCGTTCTGGCACGCGACCACGATGTTCGTCGGCAGATGCGTGATGCGCACGGCGGACGAGGTCTTGTTGACGTGCTGACCGCCCTTCCCCGACGCGCGGAACACGTCGATGCGCAGATCGTCTTCCTTGATGTCGATCTCGATGTCTTCGTCCACCACGGGATACACGAATACCGATGCGAAGGACGTGTGGCGGCGGGATTGCGCGTCGAAGGGAGAAATGCGCACCAGGCGGTGCACGCCGATTTCCGCTCGCAGCAGCCCGTAGGCGTACTGCCCGCGGACTTCGATCTCCGCCCGCTTGATGCCCGCTTCCTCTCCCGGCTCCAGGTCCAGCAACTCCACAGCAAAGCCCCGTCGCTCCGCCCAGCGCGTGTACATCCGGACCAGCATCTCGGCCCAGTCCTGGGATTCGGTGCCGCCCGCTCCAGGATGAATGTGCAGGAGGGCATCACGCCGATCGTCGGGGCCTTGCAGCATGTTTTGCAGCTCCAAGGCACCGAGCTGCGCCTCGACGCCGTCGGCCTCTTCTTCCAATTGTCGCTGCATCGCCAAGTCGACGTGGGAGTCCGCCTCGACCAGCTGCGACAACTCCAGGCCGTCATCCACGCGCCGGCGCAGCGTGTGATAGGGCTCCAGCCAGCGCTTCAAGGTCTTTACTTCTTCGACGACGCGCCGGGCCCGCTCCTGATCGGTCCAGATCGCGCCATCGGCCATTTGCTGTTCCAGCTCCGCGAGGCGGCGCGTCTTCCCTTCCACGTCAAAGAAAACCCCGGAGTTCCTGGAGGCGTCGGTCGAACTCGGCAAAACGATCAGTCAATGGCACGGGATACCCCGGGTGCAGGCGGTTACGATATGAGCCGCCCCCCGACGCGCGGAGAGCGGCTCTAACTCATGGCAAATATAGGGGTTGCACCCCGTTTTCTCCACCTTAGAACAGCTTTTTTCCGCCCGAAAGGATCTCGTTCAGAGCGTCGGTCCAGAACGGGGTACTTTCGGCCATATCCTTGCCGACCTGCTCGACGTACTCGAGCCAGCTCTTCTCGATTTCATCTTTGAATAATTGCGGCAGCGTGCCATCGCGAATCCCCTGCTGCCGCTTTTCCGGATGGTAAACCAGCATGTCGGAAATCAGCGCCCGCGCCAGTCGACGAGCCTTTTGCTTTGGATCCTGAACCAGGAACGGGTTGACCGGGCGTAATGGCCCGGTTTTCCGAGGCTCGGGAGCTGCCGCTGGGGCTGGTGGCGGAGCCGGCGCTGGGGCGACCGGCGCCTGCACAGCAGCCACCGCCGGTCTCGGTGCTATGGGCTGTGAGATCCGCGGCATCGCCGGCTCAAAGGATGGCGGTGCCGGAGCGGGCGGCGGAGCCGGGGCGATCGGTGGCGCGGCCGGCGCAAGCGGAGCCATTGGGGCCCGCGGCATGGTCGGCGGTGGCGTCATCGGGGGAGGCGCCATCGGTGGAGGCGCCATCGACGGCGCTGGTGGCGGCGGTGGACCTGGTGCCGGCGGCGGAACAGACGGTGCCCGTGGCGCCGATGGGGGCATGACGAACGGCGCCGGCGGCCGCGCGATGGGCGGCGTCAGCGTCGGCGGCGGCACGAACGGCCGAGCCGGTGCACTTGGCTGTACGGGGGGCGCGACCGGGGCAACGGACGGTGGCGTCGGCGCAGGCACGGGTGGCGGCGCCGAGACAAATGCAGGCCGCGCGGCGGCGGTCGCCGCCGCGGGAGTGAAGACGGGAGCCGCGGGTTGGCGTTGCGGCAACGTTGCCGCCTCGGCATGGACTGGGAACACATTGCCACACACGGCGCAACGCGCTCGCACCCCGGACGCCGGCACCTTGGCCGGGTCCACCCGATACACCGTTTCACATGACGTGCAGGTAACGTTCACTGCGACGACCTCGCGCTCATTCTGGCACTATTCTCCGCCGCCCCCGGGTCGGGGTCGTGGCGGCGATCGACGACGAAAACCGATCCGGGCTGCGTCTTCGCATAGCTCTTCATTTCGGTTGCCAGCTCGCTCACCTGCGCCGGATGGGCGAAGCGCCGGTACTCGTTGGTGACGATGCCGATCGACAGCGTCATCAACGGGACGCGATGCAGTTGCCCGCGCCGATCCTTCCCGAAGTAGTAGCCCGCCCGGCGGTCCTGCTCATTGTACTGAAACGGAATTAAGGTATCGAATACCGAGAGCGTCTCCGTACACACCTTGGAGATTTCGGCCACGGGGATAATAAAAATGAAATCGTCCCCCCCAATATGGCCGACGAACCCCTGTCGTTCGGTCATGCCTTTTACGACATCGTGCAGGATTCTGGATACCAAATAGATGACGCGATCGCCGTCATAGTAACTGTAGCGATCGTTGTATTCCTTGAAATGATCCAGGTCCGCATAGCACACGGCAAACAGCTCCCCGTTCTCCATCCGGCGCCGGATCTCACGCTCGATCTCCGTCGTCCCCGGCAACCGCGTGGAGGGATTCACCGCGACATCCCGGGCCGTGCGGGTCAGCAGGGCGTCGAGGCGCCCAGTCTGCTCGCTCGACTCGAACAGCGGCGTCACCACTTCGTCCGCCCCCGCCCCGAACCACTCCATCACCCGTTCGGTCACGTGACGCGTTGTGACCGCGACGAGCGGGGCAATCGCGGTGTAGGGATCGGCCTTCAGACGCCGGCACAGCTCAAGGCCCTGGGAGCCGGTACTGTCGGCATCGACCAGGACCAGGGACGGGAGCGCCCGCATGACCATCTGCTCCAGCTCCACCGGATCATGGACCGGCAGCAGGGTCTTTCCCTTCCCCTCCATCCAGCGGGTTGCAAATTCCGGGACCGGGCGGCCGGCCGCTGAAAAGAAGAGAATCGTGGGGCGCGTCCGCAACGGCACCTCGCGTAAGGGTAGAGCGCACCGAAACTTACGCCGCGTCCCCTCGTGTTGTCAAACGAACCAGGCCGCGATCGCCAACATGGCATACACTGCCAGAAGTTGCACGCCTTCGAACCAGTGCGATTCGCCGTCGAGCGCGATGACGGTCACGATGAGCGCGGCCAGACCGAGAGCGACGATTTCGAATGGCGTGAAGACAAGGTTCATCGGTTGGCCCACGATGACCCCGGCCAGCACCAGCACGGGCGCCACAAACAGGGCAACCTGGGTGCTCGATCCCAATGCGATCGTCAGCGCGAGGTCCGTTTCCCCTTTGCGTGCCACGACGACGGCAGTGGCGTGCTCGGCGGCGTTTCCGATCAGGGGAATCACGATCAATCCCAGAAACGTCTCCGTGATGCCGATGCCCGAGACCACTTGCTCCGTGGCGTGCACCAGGATTTCGCTTTGCACCGCGACCAGGACCGTGGCGCCCGCCAACCGGGCGACCGCCAACCGAGCGGAGCCCCCGTGCCCGATCGCCGGGGCCACCGGACGCTCCGGGCTGAACAACTCTCGATGCGTTTTCAAAGAGAACACGAGGCTCGCCACGTAGGTCGCTCCGAGCACGAGTGCCACTCCCTCGGAGAGATGAATCGTGGTTTCCTGGGTCGCGTTCGGATGCGAGGAGAGAAATAACGCGGGGAACGCGAGCCCGACGACCGCGAGGAGCAACATCGCCCCGCTCATGCCCGCGGCGGTGCGGTTGAAGGTCAGCGTGGGCCGTTTCAGGCCCCCCGCCAGGAGCGACAGTCCCAGAATCAGCAGCAGATTGCCGAGGATCGATCCGGTGAGCGAGGCCTTCACGAGGTCGAGCAAGCCGGCCCGCAGCGCCACGATCGCAATGATGAGCTCGGCGGCATTCCCGAAGGTCGCGTTCAGCAACCCGCCGACCGCGGGACCGGAGCGATCAGCCAGGACCTCCGTGGCCAACCCCATCTCGGCAGCGAGTGGGATCACCGCCAGCCCGGTCACGAGGAACACGACCAGTGGTGGCGCGTGGAGGGCGGCAAGAGCCCACGACACCGGGAGCGCAACGAGGATCCACCGCATCCAGGTCACGAACGCTCCAACGCGGCCCGTTGCGCCGCCAGGATTCGGGATGCACCGAGCATGGCGAGATCGAGCAGTCGGTCCATTTCCGCTCGACTGTAGGTCCCGCGCTCCGCTGTCGCTTGCACTTCAACCAGACGATCCGGCTCGGCGACCACGATGTTGGCGTCGACGTCGGCGTCGCGATCCTCGGCATACGACAAGTCCAACCGGGCCTCACCAGCGGCCAGCCCCACACTCACCGCCGCCACCAGCCGGGCGAACGGGTTCATCACCCCCACCGTCCGCGACAGCCAGGCACAGGCGTCCGCCAGGGCGACGGTCGCCCCACAAATGGCGGTGGTGCGTGTCCCGCCATCGGCCTGCAGGACGTCGCAGTCCACGCGAATCGTGTGCTCGCCAAAATCGAATCCACGCAGTGCCGCGCGCACGCTGCGACCGATCAGCCGCTGGATTTCGTGCGTGCGCCCGCCGGCGCCGCTGCGCTCGCGCGGGGTACGCTCCAGTGTGGCGCGCGGCAGCATGGCGTATTCGGCCGTGACCCACCCCAATCCCGTGCCCTTGCGCCAGGCCGGTACGGCTGCCTCGACCGTCGCCGTGCACAGGACCACCGTCCCCCCCAGGCGGACGAGGCAGGAACCCTCGGCATGCGGGGTGGCCCCTCGCTCGAAGGAGAGCGGACGCAGGGCGTCCGCCGTGCGGCCGTCAGGACGTGAGGAAGACAACGGGCTTAGAATCCGATTCGGACTCGGACTTGCGTCCGCCGCCCGCCGAGCCAGGTCGTGTTCACGGTGGTGGGCCGACGCAGGCTGGCGGTGAGTCGGCTCGAAATCAGGGCGTCGACGGCGCTCACGAGGTGATTCGCCAGCAGGACGCCGAGCTGGCCCTGCGCGCGGCGGAAGGCGTCGTCGCTCAAGCGAATCGTGGTGCGAAACTCCTGCTGCTCCAGCGACGCATCACGCCAGGACCAGCGAAAGTCGGGCCCTACGGCGTGACTGCTGTAGAACTGCAGCGCTAGCTGGTATTCCGGTGACGTCGGCGGCGGCGGCGCATTGGGATCGGACCAGAACGTACGTCGCGCCAGGAGCCACACGGACCCATTGTACGTGGTGGCGTCGTCCTCGGGGGCCAGGCCCGGCCCGGGGTCGCGATCGAACTCCCCCGACGTGACGAACCGCTCCATGATCTCGTAGTACTCGAACACCGTGTCGCGTCGTGCAGCCGTGAAGCCGCGACGGGCCACGGCATAGGCCAGGTCGCGATAGCGGCTCGCACTGCGATGGGCATCGTGCGTGAGCTGGAGGAACCGCGACAACACGAACGCTTCGGTGGCCAGGTAGATCAGGCCCCGATCCTGTTTGGCGAGCAGCTGCCCCACGCCCGGCACGACGAGCGACGCCACTGGGCGCACCCACAGCCGCGCCCGCGCGGCGGCGCGGGCGGAATCGCCCTGTTGACCGGTCAATGGGACTGCCGCGAGGACCAGCGTCTGGGTGCAGAACCCGAGGCGCGTGGTGATCCTCAAAACTCGACTCGAAACGACAGGAAGGTCGGATTGGGGACCACGAGGTCGCTGCCGCTCAGGAACGTGCGGGCGAGGTCGACTCCGATCGAGCCCGTCGCCACACCAACGCC
>DATFGN010000329.1:0-5402 GCA_035249405.1 Gemmatimonadales bacterium | reverse complement strand
CTCGCCACCGCGCCGGGAACTTTCCGCCCGCCAGAACAAGTTTGTGATGTTGATAGTCGAGATGAGCGATGGGGTGGGCATTGTCACGAAAGCTTGTTTCGCCCAATCGACGTGCCTACCTTGACCCTCCGCGCCTCTATTTCCAGAGCCTCCGCGATGAACGCTCTTACCTTGACTGGCGAGCTCCATGACTGCTTCCCGAAATAAAGGCATCCTCGACCTGAGCGCCAACGCGCTCACCGTGCTCGAGCGGCGCTACCTGATCAAGGACGACCAGGGCCAGCCGACGGAACAGGCGACCGACCTGTTCTGGCGCGTGGCCCGCACCATCGCCGCCCCCGACAAGACCTACGGCGCGTCCGAGAAGGCGGTCGAGGCGCTGGCCGAGGCGTTCTTCGAGCTGATGGCGACCCGCGTCTGGATGCCCAACTCGCCCACCCTGATGAACGCGGGCCGGCCGTTGGGCCAGCTGTCCGCCTGCTTCGTGCTGCCGGTCGAGGACGCCCTGTCCAACGGCAAGAGCGGCATTTACGACACGCTGCGCGCCATGGCATTGGTGCACCAGTCGGGCGGCGGCACCGGGTTCGGCTTCTCGCGGCTGCGTCCCAAGAACGACGTGGTGCGCTCCACCATGGGCGTGGCGTCGGGGCCGGTGTCGTTCATGAAGCTGTACGACGCCTCGACCGACGTCGTGAAGCAGGGCGGCACGCGCCGCGGCGCCAACATGGGCATTCTGCGCGTCGACCACCCCGACATCCTCGAGTTCATCACCTGCAAGGACGACCTCACGCAGGTGACGAACTTCAACATCTCGGTCGCCGTTACCGACGCCTTCATGCAGGCGCTGGAGCGGGGCGACGCCTACGACCTGCGCCACCCGCGTACCGGGCAGGTGGTGGGCCAGCTCGACGCGCGCGAGGTGTTCCGACGCATCGTCCACGGCGCCTGGAAAACGGGCGAGCCGGGCGTGTTCTTCATCGACCGGGCCAATCAGTACAACCCGGTCCCGGCCCTGGGCAGCTACGAAGCCACCAACCCGTGCGGCGAGCAGCCGCTGCTCGCCTACGACGTGTGCAACCTGGGCTCGATCAACGTCGGCCTGTTCGTGAAGGACGGCGCGGTCGACTGGGACCGGCTGCGCGCCGCGGTGCATCTCTGCACCCACTTCCTCGACAACGTCATCGACGCGAACAAGTATCCGCTGCAGGAGATCGACGACCTCGCCAAGCGCATCCGGCGCATCGGTCTCGGGATCATGGGCTGGGCGGACCTGCTGGTGCGGCTCGGCGTCCCGTACAACTCCACCGCAGGCGTCGATCTCGGCCGCAAGCTGATGCAGTTCGTGGACGACGAGTCGAAAGTCGCCTCCGAGCGCCTGGCCAAGTCGCGCGGGCCGTTCCCCGAGTGGGAGCGCTCGATCTGGGGACCGGATGCGACGTGCGCGCGCGACGCGGCCGGCAACCGCATCCGGCCGCTGCGCAAGCTGCGCAACTGCAACCTGACCACGGTGGCACCCACCGGCACCATTTCGATCATCGCGGGCTGCAGCTCGGGGATCGAGCCGCTGTTCGCCGTGGCGTTCATGCGCAATCAGGCGGGCGTGCTGATGCCGGACGTCAACGAGGACTTCGTGGCCATCGCCAGGCGCGAGGGCTGGTACTCGGACGCCCTGGTGCAGCGCATCGCCGAGACCGGCCACATTCACTTCGACGAGGTGCCGGCCCAGTGGCAGCGCGTGTTCGTGACCGCGCACGACGTGACGCCGGAGTGGCACATCCGCATGCAGGCGGCCTACCAGGAGTTCACCGACTCGGCGATCTCCAAGACCTGCAATTTCCCGCATGAGGCCACCGAGGAGGACGTCGAGCAGATCTACCGGCTCGCCTTCCAGCTCAGCTGCAAAGGCGTCACCGTGTACCGTGACGGCGCCCGGGAGGGCCAGGTCCTGTCCACCGGCTCCACGGCGAAGAAGGTTCAGGAGCAAGCCCCGGGGGCCCTGCCCGAGGCGTTGGGGCGGATCGCCGAGCTCGAGGCCGAATTGGGGCGCACGCGGGACCAGCTGCACGAGGTCGAGAGCGAGAACCTCCAGCGGCGCGCCAAGCGCTCGCGGCCGGAAATGCTGCGCGGCAACACGCGCCGCGTCGAGACGCCGCTGGGCACCATGTACGTCACCATCACCGAGGACGACAAAGGCCAGCCGTTCGAGGTGTTCATCTCGCTCGGCAAGGCCGGTGGGGCGTTGATGGCGGACGTGGAGGCCGTGGGCCGGCTCATCTCGCTGGCGCTGCGCTCGGGTATCCCGCTCAAGGAAGTGCACCGGCAGCTGCGCGGTATTTCCTCCGATCGCGTCGTCGGTTTGGGGCCGAACAAGGTGCTGTCGGTGCCCGACGCCATCGGCATCGCGATCGAAAAGTGGATGCAGGACAAGATGGGCGTGCAGCAGGATCTGCTCGCGGGCGGCACACCCGCTCCCCGAGCCCAGGAAGTGGTGGCCGACGCCCAGGGGATGGCGGGGCTCCGCGCCCCCGACCAGGGGCAGGACTTCATTGGGACCTGTCCGGACTGCGGCTCGCAGCTCGCGTTCGTGGAAGGCTGCGTGAAATGCCACGTTTGCGGCTTTTCGGAGTGCGGCTGAGCACGGGACGACCGCCCCAATTGTGACAGCAGTCACGACGCCGGCGCTGCCGAGCGTGTAGTGTCCTAGGGAGTGACGACAGCCTTGGAAGTGCGCTCCATCACCCCGACGCGGCTCCAGCCCAAGGGCTGGGCGCGGGTAGGACCCGCCGGTGCCCATACGCTGCGACGCGGCGCATGGTATCCGGTCGTCCGTATTTCCGCCAGCAACATCGTCGTGTTGGACGTGAACCGGCGCAACGTGCCGGTGGATCGGCGGCTGCTGGAGATCCGCTACCAGCCGCCGGATCGCTGGACCATCGTGCGCTGCGAGCCGCGCCTGATCGAGCGCATCGGCCGCGTCTTCCCGCTCACCTACGCGGTGTGCCCCGCCTGCCGCCACCGCCAGGCCTTCGGCGCCGATGCCAAGCGCCTGGCCTGCGACCGCTGCCATAATGCTGCGGCGTTGGCGTGGGATGAACTCAGCTAAAAACTAGAGACGTCAGACATCAGACATCAGAAGTCTGTCTGACGTCTGACGTCTGATGTCTGATGTCCGATGTCCGATGTCTGATGTCAGCATTTCAGACTGCAACTAGAAGATCTCCCACTTCAACGATGCCCGTTCCGACTCCTCTGCAGTAAAAGCCCCTCATCCCGTCGTCTAGAAACTGCAGACTCTCTTTCAGCACGCTGCTCTCGACCCGGCCGCCCAACGCCCAGCCGGTGAACGGGCGGCACGGTTGGGCGGCGTTCAGGACGCGCAGCCGCACGCGCTCGCCGCCGTCAGGCGCCACGATCGCGAGGCCCTGGGCCAGGTCTTCCAGCCGCAGGGGATGGTCGGTCGCGGCAATCAGGTTCTCGCCGGCGCAGCCCACGGTGAGGCGGTCGCCGAATCTCTCGCGCATCAGGGCGTAGTGGGCGGTGAACCCCACCGAGATGCCGTGCAATCCGTCCTCGTTCTTGGTGGCGGGGTGCGACCGGTGGTGCACGTCGACGAGCCAGGACCCGTCTGGAGCGGCGCCGAGCACGCCGTCCGGGCCTACGGCGAGACGATCGACCGCCAAAAGCGGC
Source organism: Gemmatimonadales bacterium (assembly GCA_035249405.1). GTDB lineage: Bacteria > Gemmatimonadota > Gemmatimonadetes > Gemmatimonadales > GWC2-71-9 > DASTHG01. The sequence goes on along the minus strand of DATFGN010000329.1, from coordinate 1,715 downwards.
GCCGGGTCGTACACGCGATCGGGCTTGGCACCGGTCTTCAACGTGGCGCGTTGGATTTGGAGCCGAACCAGCGAACCGAGCGGGCGCATACCGCAATCTAGCCCGACGCCCTATTTTGGGGACCATGGCGCTCAAGGGATGGGCCCGCTGTCTCGATTCCGTCGCCGACATTCTGCGGCGCGGCGCGTGGTACCCGATTCTCGAGGAGACGGCCGAGCACGTGGTGCTCGACGTGCACGACCGGCGCATCCGGATGTCCCGCGCCGATCTCCAGGTCAGACTCACTCCGCCCGATAACTGGAGCATCGTGGTCCGGACCGGCGTGCTGCGCCCGACGCTGGGCGGCAACAAGGACCAGCCCGTCACCCAGACCTACGCGGTCTGCCCGTCCTGCAACGAGCGCCAGGAGTTCAACGGCCGCCCCACGTCGCTGCGCTGCACCCGCTGCAACAAAGACGCGTCGGTGGATTGGTCGGTGACGTGCTGAACTGAGGGGAGTGGGGAGTGGGGAGTGGTACGTGGTACTCTGCGGTCCTGCTCGAGCCGACGCCTAGGTTAGCCGACCACTCAACCGAGTACCGTCAGGTACCACTCCCCACGCCCCACGCCGTAGAATTATCGCAGCCCCGCCGTCTCCAACCGCTCGAACACCGGCCCGGGTACCATTCCGCGGCTGATCCGCGGCTGATAGCCGCGACTCGGCTGGACTATCACGTGAAGTGACCATGGGGTCGCTCTCAAGCGACAGGTAGCCGAGTCGCGGCTCTTAGCCGCGAACCACCGAACGAACCGGCTAGCGCAGCCCCGCCGTCTCCAACCGCTCGAACACCGGCCCGAGCAGCATCACCACCAGGTAGCACTCAACCAACAGCGTCGCCGCACCCGCCACCGACCACGCCGCCGCCGTCCAGCCGGCGTTCGCCCCTAGGGCGTGCACCGCGACGCCGACGACGCCGCCCACGATGGCTGCCGGCAGGACCGCGATGAACAGGGCGAACACGGTCCCCACGAAAATCAGGATGCGCTGTCCCATCGCTTCGAAGCCGGTGGCGCGATCTGGACCGATGGTGGTCCAGGCGGGGAAGAGCAGCACGGCGGCGTTCTGCACCAGCAGCAGCACCAGCACGACAGCCGGGACGGCCGCGAGCGCGGCGATCAGGTAGGCCGCGCGCTGCGTCACGGGCGGCAGGGCCTCGTGACCGAATGAGGCGAAGAACGCGCCCAGGAGCCCCGTGCCGGCCACCGCGGAGATCAGCAACGCGGGTGCCAGCACCTGAGCGGCGATCAGCTCCCGGGCGGGGATCGGCCACGACTTGAGCACGTCCAGCAGCTCGAGGTCGCGGCGCAGGTCGTAGCGCAGGGCCAGGGGCCCGAACAGCACCACCACTCCCGTCAGGGCCAGGCACAACACGGCCACCAGTGCGCCGGCGCCGCCCGCGCCGCCCTCGCCGCCCACGCCGCCGAGGCTCCACCCCATCGCGACCACGAGCACGGCGATCATCACCAGCGTCCGCGGTCGGAATTCCCGCAGCGCGCCGGTCACGTTCTTCCAGACGATGGCGCCGGCCGGGCGCCCGGAGGGGCCCAGGGGCAAGAGCGGGCGCGCCACGCCGCCCGGCCGGGTGGGCACATCGACTCGGCCGCGGCGCATCGCGTCGATCCGGCGCGCCACCTTGCCGGCGTGCTCCACCGCCGCCTCCTCGAAGGCGAGCGTC
>DATFGN010000328.1:0-2887 GCA_035249405.1 Gemmatimonadales bacterium | reverse complement strand
CGGCGCTGCATTTGCCGCAGATACCAGTCGGTGTTGGCGAGCGACAGGTTGATGATGGTGACATCCTTGCGCAGCCCCTCGACCTCCTGGGCGTACCACAAGGGGAAGGTGTCGTTGTCGCCCGCCGTCACCAGCACGCCGTAGGGCTCCACCGAGTTGAGCAGATCGGCAGCGAAATCCCGGGCCAGGGTCTCTCCCCCGCGACTCGCGGTCAAGCGATTGCCGAATAGCGGAATCAACGCCACCAGCAGCACGGGAGTCGCGAACTTCCAGCGCGTCGCATCGTCGCCGAAGCGCTCGCGCAGGCCGTCCTGCATCCATTCCATGAGGGTCGCGAGGCCAAAGCCGACCCAGATGCCCCACAGCGCGAACGACACGAGGAAGAAATAGTCCCGCTCGCGCACTTCGCGGGCGAGCGCGCGCGGCAGGTACTGCGAATAGCCGTATTTGAAGTTGAGGTAGAAGATCAACAGCAGCGTCATCGTGAACATCAGGGTCATCATGGCGAGGGCGTGACGCCGGTCGGCCTTGAAGTGCCGCCACGCGCCCAGCACGCCCAATCCGCCGAAGATCACCGCGAGCATCGCCTGAATATTTTGCGCGAAATCGTGTCCCCACTGCCAGCGGAAGTACTGCACCCACATGAGCACCTGGGCCAGGAGGTCGGCCTGGCGCTGATAGATCGGCGGTTTGCCGTACTGCTGGCGCGTGAGCACCGCCCACAGCGATTGCCAGGTGGTCGGCTCACCCTCGTTGATCGGCGGATAATGCGCCGCGCGGATCGGCAGGAACACATACACCGAGATCCCGACGGCGGCCACGCCCAGCAGCGCGAGCGTGAAGCGCCAGTTGCCCGTCATGCCGGTATAGAGCAGCACCGCGGCGTAGACAACGCCCGCCGCGATGAGGATGCCCTTCGTTTCCATCCCCGTGGCCATGAGCACGGCGAAGATTGCGCCGAAGGACAGGAACTGGGCCCACTCGGTGCTGCGGCCTTCATCCGTGAGGGCGCGGCGACTCATCAGCGGCGGGAACAAGAGAATCGCGACCACCGGTCCCACCAGCACGCCCATCATGTGGTTCGTCGACGTCAACGCCAGCAGGTAGACGATGAGCAGCAGGTAGTGATCGTGCGCCTCACCGGGCTCCTGATCGTCCCAGCGCACGATCAGCCACAGGATCAGGGCGATCGACACGAGGCTCAGCGTGTACACCTTCTCGTTCACGACCGACTGGTTCCAGACCGTGAACGCCGTGGCGCCGACCAGCGCGCCACCCAGGGCGGCGAGGCGGCGGGGCAGGGCGACGGGCACGATCGGCCGCATCCAACGCTCGCCGATCAGGAACCAGCACGCCGCGGCCACGGCACTCGTGGTCGCCGCGAACAGGTTGATGCGCTGCGCATACGCGGCGGCGAGTGGCAGCATGCCCCACACGTGCGCCATCATCGTGAACAGCGGATTGCCGGGCGGATGGGGAATCCCCAGGACCTTCGCGGCGGCGATGTATTCCGACGTGTCCCAGAACTGGGTGGTCGGGGCCAGCGTGGCGACGTACAGCGCCAGCGTGCCCAGGAAGACGAAGCCGGCCCAGAGATACGGCGGTCGCTGCTCGACGGAATCGTTCATGTGGTCCCGGGATGCGCGGTCAGCGTACGGGCGGCGGCGTCAGATCGAATTGGTACGTCGTGTTGGCCAGTATGGCGGCCGCCAGCGCCAGCGCCTCGCGCGAGCGCGCGGGGTTCGAGTCCCGCGCGACTTCGGCGATCGTGTCGAACGTCAAGATATACGGCAGCAGGATGTTCTGGGACGGCCGATCCACCCAGCCCTGGGCACGGGGACGCGCCGCCTCGGCGCCGTGATACACCTCGAACGCCAGCCGGGTGGTGCGCGTGACGTCGACGAAGCGCCCCTGTACCTGGCTCAACCGGATCGTGTCGCCCGGGACGACGGGGGTCGGTCGCAACCGCCGCACCATGCCCTCGGTGACGAGATACGACCCGAGGCCGAGCTGGTCCGGATAACTGGCAGTCGTGCCGGAGAAATAGATCGGGCGCCGGCCGAGGTTTTCTTTGATCAATTGCAGCAGGGCCAGGTCGACCCGCGACAGAAAGCCCGGGTTGGGGAGCTGCGCGGGTTCGAGCGCCACCGAGATCGCGCCTAGCTGGCCCGTTACCGGAGCATCCACGGGAACGTACTCGGGCAGCGTGTCGCTCGCGCCGCGATAGACTCCGGACAGCCACGGCTGCTCCGGTTTGGGCCACGCGGCTTGACGGTACCAGGCCGGCGCGGTGGTCGGCTCGAAGGTCGGCACGGGGCGCTGGTTCATCTGGCGGAGATACCAGCTGAGATTGCCGAGCGAGGTGACGAGCACCGTGACGTCGCGGCGCACGCCGCCCACCTCCTGCGCGTACCACAACGGGAACGTGTCGTTGTCCCCCGCGGTCACGACGATCGCATAGGGGTCCAGCGATTGCAGCAGGTCCGCGCCGTACGCCCGCGCCAGTGTCTCGTGCGTGCGGGGGGCAGTCTCGCGATTGGCGACGAGCGGGATCAGCGCCAGCGCCGTCACGGGTACCACCAGCGCCCAGCGCCACCGCGGAGCGGCGGCTTCCCCCCAGGCCACAATCGCGGCCAGACCCATCCCGACCCACACGCCCCAGGCCGAGAATGACGCGATGAAGAAGTAGTCGCGCTCGCGTACTTCGCGCGCCACCTGGCCCGGGCCAATGTCCTGGGAGTAGCCCGTCTTGAAGTTCAAATAGAAGACGAGACCGAGCGTGAGCGTGAGCACGAGCGCCGTCATGGTGAGCGCGTGGCGTCGTTCGGCGCGCCAGTGTCGATGAGCCCCTATCAACCCCAGTGTCACGAACAGCACGGCCACCACG
>DATFGN010000327.1:0-13058 GCA_035249405.1 Gemmatimonadales bacterium | reverse complement strand
CAGCATTCCGCCGGCGGGGACGGCCACCTACCTCTACACGGATGGGGCGGGTGCCGTGACCTCGGGTGCGCAATACGTCTACGGGCTCGCGGCGCAGGACTGCACGCCGACGAACTCGTCGCTGTCACAAAGTGCTCAAGTCAACATTCCATAAGGAGCGAGGGTTGTATGCGGACGCAACGGGTGATCGATAACGAGCGCGGTATCGCGTTGGTCGTGGTGCTGCTGGTGGTGCTGGCCGTCGCGGCCATCATCGCCGGCGCCGCGATGCTCGGCTCCAGCACGAGCCTGATCCAGAAGCACCAGGCCCGGCTCAGCACGCTCGAAACGGTAGCCGACGCCGGTCTGGAAGAGGCCCGGTCGTTGATCAACGGGAACAAGACCCAGTATCCCGACACCGGCTACAACATCCTCGAAGCCGGAGCGACCGTGTATGCCGCCGACGGATCGGTGATCCCGAACGTCAAGCGTTGGCTGTATGTGGGACCGAGCGGGATCACCACCGGCCAGTACGGGGTGACCGGTAGCGTCGTCTCTGTGGCGAAGGACGCCCAGGGTAACCAGGTGGTGCGGCGCGGCGAGGTGTACCAGGAGAGCTTCTCCAAGTACGCCTACTTCACCACGATCGAAGGCCTCATCTACTTCGCCAACGGCGACCAGATCTTCGGGCCGGTGCACTCGAACGACGTCATTCACATCGCCACGTCGGGCGCGACGTTCTACGGTCCGGTGAGCACCGGGTCGACCATCTCCGGACGGACCTATGGCACGTACATGCAGGGCTACAAGGAGAACGTGCCGATCATTCCGATGCCGACCACCGCGGACCTCGCCAAGCTCAAGGCGCAGGCCCTCGTGGGCAGCACGTCGATCGTCGGCTCCACCGCCGGCGACCCCGGACAGGCGCAGACCCGAATCGAGTTCGTCACCCTCGACTTGAACACCGATGGCGATTCGTCGGACGCCGACGAAGGGTTCATGATGGTGTATCAGGCCGCCAGTACCAGCACCGCCAACTTGTCGTGGGTGGTGGCCGATACGATCAACTGGACGGGGACCGGCAGCTCCAACGGCGTGCGCAATTCTCCCAACTGCGGGCACATTGACGGCGGGGTCTTCGTCACTTTCCAGCTGCATACGGGTGGTTCGGGCACGGACTCGAAGAGCAACGCGCCGGGCAATGCCAACCCCGGGCGGGCCTGCTACCTGGGTGGCTCGGATATTCTCAACGCAAACGCCCTGAACCCAACCGGGTTGTTCGTTCCGATCAATGCCGGGCGCGGTGCCTGGCAGCCCTGGCCTGGTGTCGTCGATCCGAAGGTGCTTGCCAAGGATCCTGTGCATGCGGCGTATCTGTGGCCGATCACGCGCGCCCTGAACCCGAACTTCCGCGGCGTTGTCTACGTCGAGGGGAAGGTGGTCGTGAGCGGCAAGCTGCGCGGCCGTGTCACGCTCGCGGCCTCGGACAACATCATCATCGGCGACGACATTCGGTACATGACCGACCCGGCCGCCGCGACCTGCGCCGACATTCTCGGCATGTTCAGCGGCAGCGACATCTTGATCGCCGATAACCTGATCAACGACCCGATGCCGTATTATTCGGGGGCGGCGGGCCCGACCGAGTGGGACGAGAGCAAGGATGAGTTCATCAATGGGTTCGTGCTCGCGCTCGACATCTTTGGAGCGGAGAGCTACAGCACCGGCTCGACCAATGCGTCGGGCTGCGGTGCCGCGAACTCCGGCCGCGGCTGCATCTTCCTGACCGGCGGCATCATTCAGAAACAGCGCGGCGCGGTCGGCTTGACGAGCGGCCAGGGGTACATCAAGCGGTATTCATACGACGCGTGCGGGCTGACGGATCCGCCGCCGTACTTCCCGACGACGGGGCACTTCGTTCGGGGCCATTACTTCGAGGTCGAACCGACGAATTTCAATATCGCCTCGTATTGGAGCCTGTTGGTTCCATAACTGCAGCCGTGCAGGTTGCCGAGCCCCGTTCACTCCGGTGGACGGGGCTCGGAGTTTTTGGGGCCCCTCGGCGTGCGTTTGCCATCGGTCGGGGGCCGGCACCCTTCCTATATCTCGTCGCATGTCGCGTACGGGCTTTACCCTGGTCGAGGTCCTGGTGGCGCTCGTGATCTTCGCCATCGCTGCGCTCGGACTCGCCGCGGAAACCGCCGTCCTCACCCGGCTTCTCGCCCAGGGACATCGTGCCGGCGTCGTCACTCGGGCCGCCACGGCCCGGATGGAACGGCTGCGCGCCAGCGCCTGTGTCGCCCGGTCCGACGGGTTGGAGACCGTGCGCGTTGGCTCCGCTCCGCTCGCAGACTTGCAGTGGTCCTGGCGTGATCCTGGTGATTCCGCCTACGGGCTGACCCTCGTGACGGGTCCAGCCACCGGGGGTCGCCTGCCGGTCCGAGCTGACACCGTTCAGGCCGTCGTCTGGTGCCGGCGGTGACCCGCCGTGGGTTTACCCTGCCCGAGCTCCTGGTGGCGCTCACCCTGCTTGGCGTGCTGGGCGCGGCGACGCTGGCACTGATGCGCGGCACGGAGGACACGACGCGTGCGCACGCGCAGCTGATCGACGTGCGTCAGAATCTCCGTATCGCCGCCGCGTTCCTGCCCATCGAGCTGCGCGAGCTGGACGCGGCCGATGGCGATCTGGTCGCGATCGGTCGGGCGGCGATCACGATCCGGGCCCAGCGCCGCCTCGCCGTCCTGTGCCGTACCCCACAGCCGGGGCTGGCTCCCGGTTCGCTCGTGCTCACCCTGCGCGACGCCCCCAGCGCCGGAGTCCGCGATTTCAACCCCGCCGGCGATTCCGTGCTGGTATTCGCGGACGGTGATCCGGGCACACCGGATGACGACAGTTGGGCCGTCGGATCGTTCGGCGCGCTCGTGTCCGATACGTGTCCCGATGGAGCATCGGGACGCCGCTTCACGGCCGTTCTCCGACCGGTGCCGGGACGCCCCTGGGGCGACTGGGGGATCACGAGCGGGGCCCCCGTGCAGGGCTTCGAGACCGTGACCTACCGGCTGTATCGCTCGAGCGAAGACGGCCGCTGGTACGTGGGGCAGCAATCCGCCGGCGATGTCCAGCCGGTATTGGGGCCGGTCACGAACGACGGCCTCGCATTCACGTATCTCGATTCGAGCGGCGTCGTCACGACGGAGCCCTCTCGCGTCGCGTTGATCGACGTGCTGGTGCGCGCCCGCACGCTGCGGCCGATTCGGAATCGCCAGGGCGGGTTGGACCAGCCGTTGGACAGCGTCCAATTGTTCGTTTGGCTGCGCAATAACCGCCGCTATTGATGGGGGTACAGTGAATCGCCGCGGCGTGGCACTCGGACTCGTCTTGGGGGCCCTGGTGATCGGATCGGCGCTGCTCACGGTCGCCGTATTCCTCGGGATGCAGGAGCGGCGTGCCGCCGGGTCGGATCGGCGTCTGCAGCGCACCCTGACGCGCGCCGAAGCCGCGTTGACCGACGCATTGGCCGGTTGGACGCCCGGCCTGTTCAGCCGGCGCCTGCTGCACCCCTTCGATTCTTTGCTGGTCGGGAACCTCGACCCGAGCTGGTACGGCGTCATCCGCCGCCTGAATCGCGGGTTGTTTCTCGTGTCCGTTGCGGCGGAAGACCGCGACAGTTCCACAATCGCCACCATCGCGACACTAAGCCGACTCGGGTGGGTTGTCCGCGTGCGACCAGTGACCGTCGAGAACCCTGCGGCTCTTCAAGCTGGGACGGTCGTCGTGGGAAGCGGCGCGCGCATCACGGGCGAGGACCATGCGCCGGCGGATTGGGATTGTCCGCCGCCAGACAGCGCGATCGCCGGTGTCCTGGCGGGAGCAATCGTTCGGGAGAGTGGGTCAGTGATAGAAGGATCGCCCGCGGTTCTCATGAGCCCGGGAGACTCGAGCTTCCCGGCGGCGCTCGAAGCGGCGTTCGAGCTGCTCGCCACACAGGCGACGCTCGTACTTCCGGGGGGTACCTGGTCGCCACGCCCGAGCGCTTCCGGCATGGAGTGCAACGTGTCGGATCCGAGCAACTGGGGTGACCCCGCAAGGACTGGCATTTGTGGCGATTACTGGCCCATAGTTCATGTTCTGGATGACATGCAGCTCGGGACTGGCGTAGGGCATGGTATCTTGTTGGTAGATGGCAACTTACAAATCGTTGGGTCGCTTAGGTTTGCGGGGCTCATTCTTGTCTACGGCGCAGTTGAGATCGAATCGAGAGGTCAAATCGACGTGGAAGGAGGCCTCGTAACCTCCAGTGCCGGAACGACGGCTCGGCCGTTGTCTGGAATCTCCGTCACATATTCTAAGTGTATGATCGGTAATGCATTACTGAGTTCTGGAACGCTGATTCCGTTGCGATCGCGGGCCTGGAAACAGCTCTTCTGAGTCCCGTAACTCCATCTCCCGACAATAGTTGTTAGATTTGCCTCAAGTAGGTTCGAGGCTTGACAGGATAAGGGCTGGGTCTTACTGTATTTTGCCCCGTTCCCGTCGTGTCCTTAACTCCTGGGGAGACATGGCCCTGTTTGGGATAGGTGCCAAGAAAACCTCCGTCGGCCTCGATATCGGTTCGGGGATCGTGAAACTGGTGGTCATCGACCACCGCGGCAGCGAGCCCGAGCTGGTCCGAGTCGCGACGACCGAGGTCGCCGCCGACGCCATCGTCGAAGGGGAGATCATGGACCCCGGGATCGTCGCCGAGGCGATCCGGGGCCTGTTCTCGACGGCCGGCGTGAAGCCCCGGGGCGTGGTTACGGCCGTGGGCGGCCGTGACGTCATCGTCAAGAAGATCCAAATGGACCGGATGCGGGAAGTCGAAGCCCGCGACGTGATCCGGTGGGAAGCCGAGCAGCACGTGCCGTTCGACATGGCCAACGTGGAGCTCGACTTCCAGATCCTCGATCCGGAAGCCGAGGGGCTGCAGATGAACGTGCTCCTCGTGGCGGCCAAGCGTGAGCTGGTGGAGAGCCGCGTGGGCCTGCTGCGCGAAGCCGGACTCGAGCCGTCCATCATCGACGTAGATGCGTTCGCGATCCACAACGCGTTCGAAGTGAACTATCCGGAGGCGATGTCGGGCGTGGTCGGATTGGTCAACATCGGTCATGAAGTGACCAACGTGAACATCCTGGATGACGGCGTCCCAGTGCTGACCCGGGACCTGTCGGTCGGCACGCGCCGGTTCCGCGAGGACCTGCAGCGCGAGAAGGGCCTGTCGGCCGAAGACTCCGAGCGCGTGGTCACCGGCACCGCGCAGAGCAACGATCTCTCCGGCTACGTGGAAGCGCGCGGTGAAGAGATCGCGGTCGGCGTGGAGCGTGCGGCCGCGTTCCTGGCCACGGCGTCCCGATCGGCCGGCGGGTTGTCACGGGTGTTTACGAGCGGCGGCGGGGCGCGCATTCCGGGTCTGAACGACGCCCTGGCGCAGCGACTCAAGGTTCCCGTGGAGCTCGCCAATCCGGTCCAGCGCCTGAAGGTGCGGGACACGGTCTATGAAGCAGTCTCGCTCGATGAAGTGGCCCCGCTGCTGATGCTGTCTGTCGGATTGGCGCTGAGGCGCGCCGCATGATCGAAATCAATCTTCTTCCCGGACAGAAGCGGAAGGCTCCCGGTGGCGGCAAGCTGCGCATGCCGGATTTCCGGCAGGCCATGGCTCAGGTCAAGGACCCGTGGCTGCTCGCGGCCATCGCGGCGGCAGTCATCGCGATCGGCGGCAACGGCGCCTTCTACTTCTTGAACACAGCACGCCTGAACCGCCTCGAGCTCACCCTGCGGGGGGTGCAGGCCGAGAAGCGCCGCTATGACGCGGTGGTGGCTCAGAAGCGGCAGGCCGAGCGGGCCCGCGATTCGCTGGCGGCGGAGATGACGATCATTCGCGGCATCGACGCCGACCGCTACATCTGGCCCCACATCCTGGACGAGATCACCAAGGCGCTCCCCGCCTACACGTGGATCACGAACATCAGCACCACCGCCGCCGCGGCACCGGCGGCGGCGACCGCGAGCGGGACGGCGCCGGTGGATTCGAGCGCCATGAACAACGTGCTCGTCTCGATCGACGGCCGCACCGTGGACATCCAGGCGTATACGACGTTCATGCGGCAGCTGGCGGCGTCCCCGTGGCTCGTCGACGTGATGCCCACGCGGGCGAGCACCGTGATCGAGCAGGATCGGCCCGTCACCCAGTTCAACATCGCCCTGCGGTATCGGCAGGCGGATTCGCTCTATATCCGCACCGTCCCGCTGGTCGAATCGGTGAGGTAGGCCATGGCGTTCGGGATCCCCACGGACCAGCGCAGTCAGGTGATGCTGTTGATCGCCGTCGCGAGCATCGCCGGCGGCTATTTCGCATGGACCAAGTTCAATTCGCCGCGACGCGCCCAGGCGATCGCGACCCAGGTCGAGATCGACAGCCTCGGGGCGATCGTCCGCAAGGCCAAGGCCGACCTGGCCTCGGGCAGCGTGGAAAGCATGCGCCGGGCGCTGGAGCAGTATCGGGCCGCCCTCGGCCTGATGCGACGACTGGTCCCGGAGCAGAACGAAGTGCCCAGCCTGCTCGAGGACATTTCCAATCGGGCCAAGGTGCGCGGCGTCTCGCTGGGCAGCTTCCAGCCGCTGCCGCCCGAACCGGGACCGGCGCTCGTACTCAGCTATCACGAGCCCGCCGACACGACGAAGGCCAAGACCCCGCCCAAGCCGGCGTTCGACATCTATCGCTACCGTTTACAGGTCTACGGCCATTACGACCAGGTCGGTGAATTCCTGGCCGACGTCGCGAGCCTGCCGCGCATCATGGTCCCGCAGGGACTGGCGCTGATTCCCGCGACGCAGCAAACCCAGAAGCTCGTGGGGGACACGCTGGGCGCGTTGCTCGAAGCGAGCTTCGATTTGCGCACCTACGTCAAACGGATTCAACCGACCACGACGGCGACGGCGGGAGGGACGACCAGTGCGCGTCCGTAACCTGTTCATCGCCAGCCTGTGGCTCGCCCCCGCCGCGCTCGCCAGTCAAGGCGCGCCGGCGGACACGACGGCCCCGGCGCGGGTCGACACGGCCCCGCTCTCCCTGGTCCGCGAGGTGTTCTCGTTTCAGGGGGGAGGCCGGGATCCCTTCGTTTCATTGTTGAAGACGGGCGACGTTCGCCCGATGATCACCGATTTGAAGCTCGTGACCGTGGTCTACGATGACCGGTATTCGGCGCGCAGTGTCGCCGTACTGCGGGACGTGACGACGGGCAAACGGTATCGCGCCAAGACCGGCGACGTCATCGGCCGGCTCCGGGTCACGCAGATCCGGCCCCGCGAAGTGGTATTCACGATTCAGGAATTCGGCTTTGAGCGGCAGCAGACGCTGTCGATCGTGAGGCCGGAGGAGACGCCATGAAGCGCAGCATCGTTCTGGCCGCATGTTTCGCCCTTGCCGCGGCCCCCCGACTCACGGCCGATACCCGGGACGGCGAAGTCCGCCGGGTCAGCGTGTCGCCGGTGGCCGGAAAAGTCGAGGTCGTCATCGACCTGCAGGGCGCGGTGGAGGTACGGGACTTCACGCTCGCGGGGCCGGCCCGGTTGGTGGTCGACCTGCTGGGCGCGCGGCTCGTCGCTCCGGCGACCTTGTACGACGGCCAGAACCGCGGCGGCGTGAGAGATATCCGCTTCGCGCAGTTCCAACCGGGCGTCGTCCGCGTCGTGATCGAGCTGGACGCGCTGACCGACTACCAGATTCAGCGCGGCGACGGCCACGTGCGCGTGCAAATCGGCTCCGAGCGGACCTCGTTCGCGGCCTGGTCGAGCGGCAGCGAGGAACCGCTGCTCCCGTCGTCCGCCAGAGCGGCGGCACCGGTCGCGCCCCCGCCCCCGGTCACCGGGGATCCGACGGCAGCGCGGGTGTCCACGCCGCGCGTGGGCGCGCTCCAGAACATCGATGACTACATGGCGGTGCACCGCGCCGATGCGATGCAGTCGCAGGCGCCGCGCATCACCGTGCAGTGGGACGACGCCGACATTCAGGACGTGGTGGCCGGGTTCGCGGCCTTCAGCGGCCGCACCATCGTGGTGGGCAGGGGCATCACGGGTAAGGTGACGGCCGAGGTGAAGAACCAGCCGTGGGACCTCGCCTTCCGGGCCGTGCTCGAGTCCCAGGGCCTCGCCGTGCAGACACAGCCGGGAGGCATTCTCGTCGTCGTGGACAAGAAGGATCTCGCCCGCGCCGACTCGACGGTGCCCGTGGAAACGCGTCTGGTGCGCGTGAACTACGCCCAGGCCTCTTCGCTCGTCCCGGCCGTGGCATCCATCGTGACCAAGTCCCGCGGCTCCGTCGTGGCCGACAGCGTGAACAACGCGCTCGTCATCACCGACGTGCAGACCCGCATCGACGATATCGAAGGGTTCGTCCGCGGCCTGGATGTCCGCACGCCGCAGGTGTCGATCCAGGCGAAGATCATCCTGGTCGACCGGACCGACGTTGAAGAGCTGGGGCTTCAGTACGACCTGGGGTCGAATACCCAGTTCTTCAACCAGCTGGTGGCGCGGCCCGATCCGTCGACCGCCAAACCGGTCGATACGAACCTGGACGGGGTGCCGGACGCGCTCGTGCCGTCCGAGAACTTCGGTCCCAACGAAACGATCGTGGATCTCGGCGGCAACTCGCTCTCCGCCATGGGGAACGCCGACCAGCAGGTGGTGAACCCGGCGCTCAAGCTGATTTTCTCCACGGCGCTCGGGAATTTCAATCTCACGACTTTCGTGCAGGCGCTGCAGCGCGTCGAGCTGGCGGACGTCCAGGCGGAGCCGTCGGTGACGACACTCGACAACCGGCCGGCCGAAGTGCTGGTCGGCGACAAGGTCCCGATCCGCGTGATCGACGTGAGCGCCCAGGCGGGCGCCACCGGCGGGGCGCAGACCAACGTGCCGCGCGCCACGGTCCGCTTCGAGCAGACCGGTATCAACCTCAAGGTCACGCCGCACGTGACCGCGAACCGGCAGATCCTGATGCAGGTGCACGCGGAGCGTTCGGCCGTGAAGCCGGCGTCCGTGGACATCGGATTCACGTTCCAGACGCAACAGGCGGATGCGCAGGTCCTGGTGAACGACGGCGAAACGATCGTGGTCGGCGGCCTCACGGAAACCGACCTCAATGTCACCAAATCCGGTATACCGTTCCTGGTCGACCTGCCGATCGTGGGCCGGTTGTTCGGGTTCACGCAGCAGAACGAGCTGCGGCGCGATCTCATCATCCTGATTACGCCGCACATCGTAGACGACCTCGCGGCGCCAAGCGGCAACTAGGACGGGAGCCACTATGCGGGCAGTAGCACGTCTCCGGGTGTTCTGTGCCCTCACGGCCGCTACGGCGGCCGTGTGGGCCTGCGAGACCGCGCGTAATCCCGGCGGGGTCCAGCGCGACCTCACGCCGCCGACGATTACCCTCAGCAACACCGTGGGCGACACCCAGGACATCGCGACGGGATTGCAGTTCACCGTGAACGCGACCGACAACCTGGCCTTGAAGACCATCCGGCTCACCTTCAGCGGTGGCTTCATCGCCGGCCCCTCCGACACGAGCTTCACGGGCCAGGTCCAGACCATCACCTACAACAAGACCGTCACGTTCCCCGGCAACTCCGGCGCGGGCGGCAGCATCCAGATCGTGGCGCGCGCCATCGACGGCGCGGGGAATTTCTCCGAAGACACGCTGTTCATCTTCTTGTCCAACGTGCAGGCGCTGCAGGTGCTGCTCCTGGCACCGGCGCCGAACGCCACCGCCTCGACCGGCCGCGGAATTCCGATCCAGGTCGTCGCGGTGCAGAACACCGGGATCCGCAAGGTCGGCTTCCTCGTCTCGCCGGCCAGCGCCGTCTCCAATCCGACCGGCACCGATTCGCTGTCCTTCACTACGCCGCTACCGGACTCCGTGGACTACCACGACACGGTGACCGTCAACGCCACGAGCGGCACGTTCACGGTCGTCGGGTTCGCGGAAGACTCGGCCGGTCGCCGGGCCACCAGCGGCACCGTGACCGTGACCGTCCAGTCGGCCGCCAACGACAACGCCGCGCCCTCGGTCAGCCACACCGTGACCGACCGGGTCGAGGTATCGGACAGCGTGCAGGTGCATGCCTCCGATCCGAGCGCGATCGCGTGGCTCGGGGTGCGAGTCACGACCATCGGCGGCGTGCTGCTGCGGTTCGACTCCCTCGACGTCTCGGCGGGCAACCTGACGGACCTGACGCGCTCATTCGGTCTGAATCTGAGCGCGCTCGTCACCACCTTCCCCTCCGACATCCTGGTCCAGGGCTACGCCTGCGACGCGGCGACCGCCCGGAACTGCGCGTTCTCGCAGGCCGGCGGCGTGGTCGGGGCAGCCTCGGTGGTCGATACGGTCACCGTCGTAGCGGGCGTGACGCGTCCGCTGCCCAACGGCGGCCGGATCGCCGACGCGATCTTCAGCGCCAATCGCAACGAGCTGTACCTGACCAACCCGACGCTGTCGCGCGTGGAGATCTTCCAGGTCGCCAATACGTCGTTCGTGGCGAACGGGATCCCCACGGCCGGTCCGCAGCCCTGGGGCATCGCCCTGTGGCCGCGCGATACGCTGGGCGCCTACGGCGATTCGATCGTCGTGGCCAATTCGGGCGGCACCGAGCTGTCCATCATCGACGTGACGCCTGCGGTGCGCCGGCTGGCCTGGCGTCAGGATCTGCCCAACTTCATCGTGCAGAAGTACAAGGTGATCGCGACCAGCGGGTCGTTCACGGCGGAGGTCGAGAACTTCGATCTGTCGGACCGCCCGCAGTTTCTCGCCACGGTGTGCCGACCGGCAGGCGGCACCGCGTGCTCGGTGGACTCCGTGTTCGCGCTGTACTCGACCACGCCCACGATCTCGAGCACGGTGCCGTTCAACGGGCGCGCCACGCTGCGGATGGAGAAACTGAAGAACACGCTGAACACCGCCGAGCTGTTCGGACACCTGTTCTGGGAGATCGGCACCAGCACGGCCGGCTCCGCGACCGACACGCTGCGCATCGTGATGCGGCGCGGTCAGCCCTACAATCAGACGCAGGTGATCCTGTCGGCGTGCGCCGGGATCAACGTCGATCTCAATACGTTCGGTCTGGGAGATACCACGTTCGCCCGCAACTCCGGGAACTTCACGCACGGGTTCTTCGGTGAGGGCGGCACCGTGACGGCGGCGTTCGCGCGCGTCATGGGGTACACGACCAAGGCATTGCTCGTGCATGGGGCGCCGACGGCCCAGACGTGCTTCACCTCGCCCGACACCATCAACGGACCCGTAGACGCCGGGTTCAACGACTTCGACGCCGGCATGTCGCCCGGGGTGGATGTGAGCGACTTCATCAGCAACACCGGCGTGAAGGTGAGCGCCATCGCCACCAACTTCAACGGCGGCACCAACGTCGTCCGGGCCGATTCGATCTACTATTTGGACGAAGGCCTCCGGCTGAAGGGCACTTCGGTGGCGCCGATCGGCGCGCCGGGGATGGACATGAACTACAACCACGCCTTCCAGGCGGGGAACCCGGGCACGCCGACGTTCGGTGGATCGGGCAACCCCAACGACCGTCTGCTGTTCGCGGCCCGGCCCGACGGGAACATCGACATCTTCGATACGTTCTTCTACGGCGTCATCGGGTCGATTCCGGTGCGCGATCCGATCATCGGCCCGTTGCGGGTCGCCAAGGATGCGCTCGGCAACCAGTTCCTGTTCGGCATCACGGCGCGCGGTCTCGTGACCGTGCGACTGCCGACGGTGACCAACCCGTTCCCGGTGCGCCAGGCGGGAACCCGGTGACGGGTGCGTCGCTCCCGGGCGCTTCCGGCGCGAGCCCGACCGATTGGTCGGGCTCGTGTGTTATGGTCACCGTCTATATTGCCGGCAGGAGGTCACGGTGACGCTGCGGTTCACCACGGCGGGGGAGAGTCACGGGCGCGGCCTCGTGGCGGTGCTCGAAGGTGTCCCCGCCGGTCTGCCGGTGTCCGCGGGGCCGATCAACGCGGAGTTGAAGCGTCGCATGGCCGGGTACGGCCGCGGCGCCCGCATGAAGATCGAAGCCGACGAGATCGAGTGGCTCGGCGGCGTCCGGGCCGGTGAGACGATCGGGGCGCCGATCGCCATGCTGGTATGGAATCGCGACTGGACGCACTGGCAGGACGTGATGGCGCCCGAGGCGTCCAGCCCGGGCGAGGAGCGCCGCCGCCGCGTGACGCGGCCGCGCCCCGGCCATGCCGATCTCACCGGCGCCCTCAAGTTCGATCGCGCCGATGCCCGTGACATCCTGGAGCGCGCCAGCGCGAGGGAAACCGCCGCCCGCGTGGCCTGCGGGGCGGTGTGTAAGCTGCTCCTCGGAGAGTTCGGGATCGAAATCGGCTCGCACGTCGTGGAGCTGGGCGGGGTGACCGCCGCGCCCGTGCACCCCTTGCCTACGCCGGTGAACGGGCGGGCCGATCAGAGTCCCGTGCGCTGCCTGGACCCGGAAGCGGAGCGCGCCATGATCGCCCGGATCGACGCGGCTAAGGCGGCGGGCGACACGGTGGGCGGTGTAGTAGAGGTCGTGGCCATGGGACTCCCGGTCGGGCTCGGCTCGCATGCGTCCTGGGACACCAAGCTGGACGGTCAGCTGGCCCAGGCAGTGATGTCGATCCCCGCGGTCAAGGGGATCGAGGTCGGACTCGGCTTCGAGGCCGCGCGCCGGCCTGGGTCCCAGGTTCACGACGAGATCCTGCCCGGGTTTCGCCGCGCCACCAATCGCGCCGGCGGCACCGAAGGGGGTATGACGACGGGGGAGGCACTGGTGCTACGCGCCGCCATGAAGCCGATCTCCACGCTGATGTCCCCGCTCGCGACCGTGGACCTCGCCTCAGGAGCGGTGGCGCAGGCGCAATCCGAACGGTCCGACGTGACCGCTGTGCCGGCCATGGGCGTGATTGCCGAGGCCATGACCGCCCTGGTGGTCGCTCGGGCGATGCTGGAAAAGTTCGGCGGCGACTCGCTCAGTGAAATGAAGCGCAACGTCGAGGGCTA
>DATFGN010000326.1:0-5643 GCA_035249405.1 Gemmatimonadales bacterium | reverse complement strand
TATTCCTCTCCGCCGATCATCACTTTGACCGCGTGCTTCTTCGTGGTCATCGATGCGGCGACCCACTGCTGGCGTTCGGGCCGTTCGTTTCCCGCGCCTGCTCTTCCAGAAACGCCAATCGAGATACCAGCGCCTGCACGCGCGTCCGCGCGGCCTCAACCCGTCCGCGCAGCTGCCGGTCTCCCTCTCCCTCCCCGCGCGACGACCCACCCCGCTTGCCGTCGCCCTCCGCCTTGAGCGCCCGGGCGCGCCAGGTCGCCAGCTCCTCGGCGACCTCGCGCAGGATCGATTCCAGCTGCTCCAACGCGCGGCTATCAGCCCGTTCTGCGCCGTACACCGAGCTTGGCCTCCAGCGCCGTCAATGCGCGGCGAATGACTTCGTCCACATCACTGTCCCGCAGCGTTCGCGCGGGATCCCGGAACACGCAGCGCCAGGTCACGCCGCGGGTGCCCTCCGGCAACTTTGGGCCACCATACTCGTCCAGCACTTCCAGCCGCACGAGCAGCGGTCCGGATGATTCGCGCAGCACCTGCTCCACTGCGGCCGCCCACACCCCCCCGGGCACCACCAGGGACAGGTCCTGCGCCGTAGCCGGTTGGGTCGGGAGCGGCGCATAGGTCACGGTGGGCGCAGTCCCCACGGCGATATCGACCTCGAAGCCCAATACCTGAGCCCCCCACTTGGGGGCATCGGCTTCGAGCACACGGGCCCGTCCTACCTCGCGACCATCGGGGGCCACAGCCGCCCATAGAACCCCGTCCTTTCCCACGGCCACAGTGGCCCCGGGAGAGGCGGCGGCAACGGCTAACTCAAAGTGGCGCTTGAGGTCCCAGAAGTCCATATCGGGCGTCTCGGCCTCCGTCCAATGCGGAGGCCGGCGCGCCCCGGTCACGACCCCACCGACCATCAACCGCTCCTCCGGGGCCCCCACCCGGCCGGGGTGAGTCCGGAAGACAGTACCGACCTCGAACAGCCGGATATCGCGCTCGCGCATCGCCCAATTGTGCTCGACGCGTCGGACGAGACCGGGAAGCATACGGCTCCGCAGGTGCGATTCTTCCGCCGACAGTGGATTGCGCAGGGCGACGGCATCGGAGTCGTCAGCCGGACCGAGCGGCGAGGTGCGCGCTTCGAGGAGGCCGGCCCGGGCCATCGCGTCCCGCACGCGAGCCAGCGCACGCTCCGATGGCGCCTCCGGCACGACACCGGGGCGATACGCTCGCAGCTCATCGGGGAAACTGTCGTAGCCCCGGAGGCGGGCGACTTCCTCGATCAGATCGACTTCGCGCACCACGTCGGGTCGCCACCCCGGGACCTGCACCGCGAACCGCTCGTCCTTCGGCGCCGTGACGAAGCCGACACTGGAGAGGTGTCGCTCGATTTCCTCGCGCGCGCATCCCACGCCCAACAGACGCTCGACCCGCTCGTGACGGAGGAACACCGTGCGCGGTTGTTGAGGCTCGGGCCACAGATCCAGCGGCGCTTCCCGCATGGCGCCGCCGGCCGTCGCCGTGATCAGCTCCACCGCCCGCCGCAGCGCGTCCGGCATGCCCAGCAGATCGATGCCCCGCTCGTAGCGATAGCTCGATTCGCTCGACAGTCCGAGCGTCCGCCGCGTGCGGCGGATGCGCGTCGGCTGGAAATAGGCGCACTCGAGCACCACGTCCGTCGTGGTGTCCGTCACTTCCGATTCCGTGCTCCCCATGACACCCGCGACGATCGTGGGCCGCTGGGCGTCACAAATCGCCGTCATCTCGCTGGACAGCGCGCGGTCGACGCCGTCCAGCGTCACGATCTTCTCTCCCGCCGCGGCGCGGCGCACGACGACCGCCGGCCCCCGCAGCTTGGCGAGATCGAAGGCGTGCATCGGCTGGTTCAGCTCGAACAGGACGTAGTTCGTCGCGTCCACGACGTTGTTGATGGGGCGCTGGCCGATCGCGGTGAGCCGGCGCGTCAGCCACTCGGGACTCGGGGCCACGCGAACCCCGCGAATGACGGCGATCAGGTAGCGCGGTGCGCCTTCCGGATCCTCCAGTCGAATCTCGACGCCGTCCACGACACCCGTGCGGTCGGATCGCCGCAGCGGTGGAAACGCCGGTGCTGCGGCGGGTGCCCCGGGGACGGCGGGCAGCTTGACCGTGGCGCCGAGCGCGGCCGCAAGCTCGCGTGCGACACCCTTGTGACACAGGAGGTCGGGTCGATTCGCATACACCTCGAGCACAATACGATCGTCGCTCACCGGAACGGCGTCCACCAAGCGTGATCCCGGAGCGGCATCCGTGGTAAGCGCCAGGATGCCCTCGTGTTCCTGCCCCAATCCCAGCTCGCGCGCCGAGCACAGCATGCCGTTCGAGGGGACGCCGCGAATCTTGCGCCGATCGAGTTTCACGCCACCCGGCAACCGGGCCCCCACCGGCGCAAACGGGTAGGCGGTGCCGGCCTGGACGTTGGACGCGCCGCACACGACCTCGAGCGGACCACCGGACCCACCCGCATCCACGAGACAGAGACTGAGTCGATCCGCGTTGGGATGCGGTTTGACTTCGATGACGCGCCCGATCAGGATGTCCCCGAGATCGGCGTGCAGCGCTTCGATGCCCTCGACCGGGCAGCAGCGCGCGGTCAACAGCGCTGCGATCTCCTGCACGTCGAGCGAGCGGCCCAGCAGCGACTCCAGCCACCGGCGTGACAGATTCATCGCACGCCGCCTGCGAATTGCGCCAGGAAGCGCACGTCGTTCTCGTTGAGCAAGCGAATGTCGGGAATGCCGAAGCGCAGCATCGCAATGCGTTGCGGGCCCATCCCGAACGCAAACCCGGTATAGCGCTCCGGGTCGATGCCGCAGTTCTCGAGCACGGCGGGATGCACCATGCCGCTGCCGAGGATCTCCATCCACCCGCTGCCCTTGCAGGTCGGGCAGCCCGTGCCGCCACACACGGTGCAGCGCACGCTCATGTCCGCGGACGGCTCGGTGAACGGGAAGAACGAAGGGTGAAACCGCACCACGGCGTCCGCAGCGAAAAAGCGCCGCGCGAACCGGCTCAGGGTCGCTTTGAGGTCGACGAAGGAGATTCCCTCGTCGACGACCAGCCCCTCGATCTGCTCGAACACCGGCGCATGGGACGGGTCGAATTGATCGCGGCGATACACTTGCCCGGGAATGACGACGCGGATGGGCGGTTGATACGCCTCCATGGTGCGGATCTGCACCGGCGACGTGTGCGTGCGCAGCAGCAGATCGTCACCGACGTAGAACGAATCCTGCGAATCGAGCGCCGGATGGTCCTTGGGAAAATTGAGCGCGTAGAAATTGTTGCGCTCGGTTTCGATCTCGGGACCGACGGCGCGCACAAATCCCAGCTCGCGGAAGATGTCACAGATCTCGTCCACGACCTGCGTGACGAGGTGGAGCCCGCCCTGCCATTGCGCCCGCCCCGGCATCGTCGGGTCGAGATCGCTCTGTGCGGCGGGAGCCCGCGCGAGCTCGCGCGTGCGCGCGTCGAGCGCGTCCTCAAACTCGCGTTTGAGGAGGTTCGCCCGAGCCCCAACCGCCTTGCGGGTTTCCCCGTCGAGGGTGGGGAGGGCTTTGAGGATGTCCGTGAGGGCGCCGTTCTTTCGCCCGAGGATCTCCGTCCGGAGATCCTGCAGCCGACGTTCGTCCGCCTGGGGAATTTCGCGGAGACGCTCCCGCAGGCCTTCGAGGCTCGCGAGGAGGTCGCGCATGATCAGAGGGCCTTCTTCGCGACCTCCGCCAGCTGCTCGAACGCGCCTGGATCACGCACGGCGAGATCCGCGAGCACTTTGCGGTTGATCTCGACGCCGGCGCGCCGCAGCCCGTTCATGAGGCGGTTGTAGGACAGGTCGTGCAGCCGGGCGGCTGCATTGATGCGCGTGATCCAGAGCCGCCGGAATTCGCCTTTCTTGCGGCGGCGATCCCGGTACGCGTACTTCTGCGCTCGCTCGACGGCTTCCTTGGCGGCCTTCCAGAGCTTGCTGCGGCCGCCGAAGTATCCCTTGGCGAGCTGCATCACTTTGTTCTTGCGCTTCAGGCGCGCGACGTTGCTCTTGACGCGAGGCATGGGGTCTCCTTACGCCAGCAGGAGCCGCTTCAGGCGGCGCTCATCGGCGTGCGCGACCAGCGTCGCCTTGCGCAGGTGACGCTTCCGCTTCGGATGCTTTTTTGTGAGGATGTGGCTTTTCATCGCCCGGTTCCGGCGCAGCCGGCCCGAGCCGGTCAGGCGCACGCGTTTCCGCAGCGCGCGCTTCGATTTCATTTTTGGCATTGTCTCAATCCTTACCGGCCGCTATTTCGGCGCGAGCACCATCGACATGTTGCGCCCTTCCAGCCGCGGCTCCTGCTCGATTTTCCCGATATCCTTGAGCTCGACCGCCACCCGATCGAGCACTTCCCGTCCCAGCTCGATGTGGGCCATCTGCCGCCCACGGTACATCATCGTCACCTTCACCTTGTTGCCGCTCTCCAGAAACTCGCGCGCGTGGCGCGTCTTGAAATCGAAATCGTGATCGTCGATCCCCGGCCGGTACTTCACTTCCTTCAGGTGAATCACGTGCTGTTTCTTCTTCGCGGCCCGGGCCGCCTTGGCCTGCTCGAATTTGAACTTCCCGTAGTCCATGATCTTGACCACGGGGGGGCGGGCCAACGGGGCCACTTCCACCAGATCGAGTCCGCGCTCCTGCGCCGCCGCCAGGGCCTCGTCGATCGACAGTACGCCGAGCTGGGCCCCATCATCCGCAATCACCCGCACCGGACTGATCCGGATCATTCGATTGATCCGTGTGCGGGGCTGTTTGTTGTTACTGCTGCTTTCGATCGCCAGTGGGTCTCCTCCGTCACAAATGAAAACGCGGACTCCAGTCGCTCCGGAATCCGCTACGTCAGCCCAGAGCCATCAGCGTTCAGCGTATCACGCTGAGGGCTGATGGCTGCAAGCGCCGTTTCGAACCCTGGAGCACTCTCGCTCGCTACCGGAGAGGCCTGGAGGTGGGGCGCCACCGGCGCCCGCTTCAAGTCCTGCCGGCGTTGAACTTACGTCCTCGCCACAACGTCCACAAGAGTGAAGCCTTTCCCCTCCCGCCCAAGGCGGCCCGAGGTCACCACCGCATCGTGTTCGAAACACAGGCGCCAGCCCTCGGCCTCGGCCCGCTGATACAAGCGGCGCTTGGTCTCCAGCGTCACCAGCGGCTCGAGGTCGTAGCCCATGATCCAGGGCAGCGGCAGGTGGGCCGAGGTCGGTACCAGGTCGGCCACGAAACAGGCGCGCTCGCCATCGCTTTCGAGCAACACCGACTGGTGGTAGGGCGTGTGGCCCGGCGTCGGCAGGCAACGGAGGCCCGGCAGCAGCTCCACCTCGCCCTCCAACATATGGAAGGGGATTCCGGAAAAATTGGCGGCCAGGTAGCTCCCGGCCGTCCGTTCGTTGGGGTGGCTCGCGAATTCCAACTCGCCCCGCTGCACGACGTAGCGGGCGTTCGCGAAGCTGGGCCGCACCGCCCCGGTCTCGTCGCGGTAGGTGTCGCCCCCCGCATGATCGAAGTGGAGATGAGTATTGATCACCCAGCGGATGTCCGCAGGCGCGTGCCCCGCGACCCCCAGGGCATCCTCGAGCTGCGTCCGTCCGGCC
>DATFGN010000325.1:0-24120 GCA_035249405.1 Gemmatimonadales bacterium | reverse complement strand
GGCGTCCCAGCGCGGGGGCCACGCCGAGCAGGGGGAACAGGTTCCACGACACGACGCCGCCCAGCAGCCGGAGCGGTTCCTCGTCGTCGGACAGCACGGCGCTCTGCGCGGTCTGCGCGGCCAACCCGGAGAAGGTTTTCGTCTGCCGCTGCCAATCGAGAAAATTCTGATAGGAGGGTGACGCCCGCGTGATCTCGTTCTTCGGTTGCTGCTCGTACAACACCGCGAGGCGTGACGGATCGGTGAAGGGGAACGGGCGGATCAGGATGTTTTCGACCACGCTGAACATGGTCGTATTGGTCCCGATGCCGAGCGCGAGCGTCACAGCGGCGACGATGGCGAAGCCTGGGCTCTTGCGCAGATTGCGCAGGGCGTAACGAATGTCGGCGAGCAGAGCGTCCATTCGGTCTCCTCTATACGGCTCGCAAGGCAATCAACGGATCGACTTCAGCTGCGTGCTCCGACCGGTGCGGTCGACTGATCGTGCTCTTCCAGGACGCGGCCGTCGAACAGCTCGATGGTGCGATCGGCGTGGGCGGCATAGCGCGGATCGTGCGTCACCATGCAGATGGTCGCGCCGCTGCGGTGCAGCTCGCGCAACAGCTCCATAACGGACTCACCGTTGGAGCTGTCGAGATTGCCGGTAGGCTCGTCGGCGAGCAGGATGGCGGGATCGCCGGCCACGGCCCGGGCCACGGCCACGCGCTGCTGCTGACCTCCCGACAGCTGCGCGGGATAGTGCTTCACCCGATGCGACATCCCCACCTTCTCCAGCGCGTCGGTCACGCGCCGCTTACGCTCGACGCCGGAAAGGCCGCGGTAGGTCAGCGGGAGCTCGACGTTCTCGTAGACGGTGAGATCACCGATCAGGTTGAACGCCTGGAAAATGAACCCGATCTGTCGATTCCGAACGCGGGCGCGGTCGGCGGCCGTGAGGTTTGCCACCGGCCGACCATCGAGCACGTACGCCCCGTCGGTCGGGGTATCGAGCAGCCCCAGGATCGACAAGAGCGTCGTCTTGCCGCACCCCGACGGACCCGCAATGGCGACGTATTCGCCTTGCTTGATGTCGAGGTGCACGTCTGACAGGGCGTGGGTCTCCACCTCGTCGGTGTAGAAAACCTTCTTGATGCCCTGCAGCTGAATGAGTGATGTGCCGTTGCCCGCCATTGGGTCTCCTGGAGTGACAGTGTTCGGTGATCGCTGATCAGTGGTCTGAGGGATGTGGACTGACCACCGGCCACCAATCACCGACCACTGTGTTCATTTCAGTCTCACCCGATCCACATTGTCCCATTGGGACATGTCCGACAGAATCACCATGTCGCCGACCGCCAGGCCACGACGGATTTCGATGTTCGTCACCGACGTGCTGCCGACCTGCACCGTGACGCGTGTCGCGTAGCGGCCGCCATCGGTCACCTTGAACATCGTGATCGTGCTGTTGGCCTGACCGTAGGCGGGCCGCCCGGTATGGAGGGCACGTGACAAGCGTTCGAATACGATCGTGCCGTCCACGCTGAGATCGGGTCGCGCGCCCTGCGGCAGTGCGCCTTCCAGGGCCACATCCACGGTCACGGTTCCGTTCTGGGAATTGACATCGGTTCTACTGACGTGGCCGCGGATCACTCCGTTTCGGGTATCGATCGAGGCCACCTGCCCGATGGCGACGTCCCTCGCCTGGGTTTCCGGAATCTGCAGCACAGCCTTGAGCCGTCCGGGCTGCACCACCTTGGCGAGCATCGTGCCTTCCGTGACCCACTGTCCGGGTTGCAGCGACAGATCGGTCAGGGTGCCCGCGTCACCGGCGAGGACCGTCAACGAGCGAACCCGGGTGCGCTGGAACTGGGCAATGGCGCGCAGGCGCGCGACCTGGGATGCCTGCACGGCGACTTGGGAGTCGAGCGTGGACGTCATCAACGCGAGGCGCTGCTGCTCGACGCGATACCGTGTCTCGAGCTCATCGGCCCGGTCTTTCGTGAGCGCCGCGTCGTTGGCGGCGATGAGCCCGTGCGCCACGAGGGTGTCGGCCACCAGCGCGTCACGGCGGGCCTTCTGGTAGTCGACCTTGGTCGTGGCGACCACGCCTTCCTGCGTGAGACGCTGGTTCTCGAGCGAGGTGCGCAGGCTCACCAGTTGCGCCTGGGCCGCGGTGAGCTGCTGCTCGGCCTGGAGTGCCTGGATCTGGACGTCGGGATTGGAAAGCTCGAGCAGCACGGATCCGGCCTGCACCTGCTGGCCGGGTTGCGCGAGGATGCGCTCGACGCGGGCGGAGGCGAGCGCGGAAATGAACCGGATGTGCTCGGGGACGAGCGTGCCCGGACCGTGCACGTCGCGGACCATCTCGCCGATCCGCACGGTGTCGAAGAGCAGGGTGCCGCGGTCAATGGAAGGGGCCGCGGGCTTCAGGCTGGACAACACCAGGGTGATCACGATGATCGCGGCGACGCCGATCCCGACCTGCCACAGGCGGCGGCGGTTCTTGACTGGCTCGCGCGGGATGTCCACGTACGAGGCGTAAGGCACGCCACGTGCCAGCGTCAGGTGTCGGGAAGTCTCAGGCGAGAAAGCGGTTACGAAGCCGGCGACGGCCCTGGGTTACACCACGATGCGCGGATGTGGGACTGAGCGTCCCACGAACGGACAGCGGTGAAGGGATTGCTTGTCAGGGCGCCTGTCCGATCCCAGATTGAACCCCCCGATGACCTGGATCAAGACGATCCCTCTCGCCGAGGCGGACGAGAAACTGCGCCGCGCGATGGAAGCGCAGCGCGCGATCTATCCCCTCGAGTACGCGACGCCCGTGCAACCGACCGCCGACGGCAGCACGTCGGGGATCGTCGCATCGCACAGCCTCATCCCGGACGCGCTGTATCACGCGTTCTCGACGTTCGGGGTGCTCATGTCGCCGTCGCTGCCCTTGTCGCGCCGCCAGCACGAGATGATCACGACGATGGTATCGGTCACCAACCGGTGCAAATACTGAATCACCTCGCACGCAGAGTTTCTGCGTCGGGTGACGGTGGATGACCAGCTGGTCGAGGGGCTGGAGCAAGACTACACGAAGGCGCCGATCTCGGATCAGGACCGCGCCATGCTGGACTACGTGGTGCAGCTCACGCGCGACGCGACACGCATCAGTCCCGCGGACCATGCGCGGCTGCGGTCCGTCGGGTTCGACGACACGGGGATCCTCCAGATTACGCTGATCGCGAGCTGGTTCAACTACATCAATCGGGTCGCTGACGCGTTAGGTGTCGGTCGTGAGGCCTAGAATCGGTAGCCAGCCGCCAGATTGAGGTGGCTCGCAGTGAAGTCACCGGTCCGATAGCGCGTCGAGAAGCGCCGGTACTCGAATCCGAACAGCAATGGGCCCGGCGGCCGCCAATCGACATGTCCTTCACAAGCCACGTTCTGCAGCCGGCCGCCCAGTGGTACGTCGCGGTCGTCCGGATCATCGACTCCGCACCCGAGACCGAACACCACGTGACGGATCGAGTTGAAGTTGAGCTGGGCCCATCCGCCCTGACTGCGTAACGCGTCTCCACCGGCAGCCAGGTTCTGGCCGATGCCGCCGCCCCCGAGCCCGGCGAGCGCCTGACCGTTGAAAAACTCGGCCGTGAGCTCGACGAAGCCGAGCTTGATGCGCGCGTCGACGGTGATGGCACGCGAGTCGATCAGCGAATCGCCGCCCACGCTGTCCGACCGCAGCCATCCGATGTGACCGCCCACGGCGATTTCGCTCGGGTCATCGGCCGGTCCCCACCCGATCCGCAACCGGCCTTCCAGCGAGGGCCGTTTGCTGCGCTCGGCCGAATCCGGTTGCGTCGCGAAGGCGGACTGCGCGGCTCCGCTGACCGGCGCGAGCACGGCTCCCTGCAGCGCGAGGCGCAGGGTGTACCCGGTTTCGAACGTGAACCGGCCCTGCGGAATCCACAGCCACAGGTTGCCGGCACCCGCGAAATCGGGGAATCCCACCGACGCGAGCGAACGGGGCGAGCGCTCGGCGACGAGGGGCGATTCCTGGCCGAACAGCACCTGGGCGTGCGACCACTGCAGCGTCCCGATGGCGCGACGCACCCGGAGCAGGGGGAACGTGCGGCCGCCGCTCGAGGGCTGCTGTCCGCCGAAGAAGTCGACATCCAGCTCGCCCGAAAAGCTTCCGCCCAGCACGGCGGGATCGGTGACGAAAACGCCGAGGCGAGTCTGGCGAACGCTCCCGCCGGTCGCCGCTGCGTCGGCCGTATCGCTCTCGGCGAGCTGCGGCACGTCGCTGTTGTTCACCTTGGCGTTGTTGAAAAACCCATTCACGAGCACCAAGCCGGAAAACTGAATGGTCCGCTGCGGCGTAGCTGGCTTGGCGGTATCGGGAGCGTTCTGGGCAGCAAGTGCCGGCGCAAGCAACAGTGCAAGGGCGAGCGGCACGAGACGTCGCATGGGCAAGACTCCTGGCGAGATCGTATGGATTACAGTAAGCTCAGCGCGCGTGGGCGCAACGGGTGCCTCGCACCAACTTCGGAGGACCGCATGACCAACCCCAACGACCCATTCCCCGACTTTTCCGACGTGCAGGGCGGGAGCTCGTCGTCAGCACCGCAGCCGGCGCCACCGGCCAACCAAACCTACACGGTGAAGTCGGGAGACAGCCTCTCCAAGATCGCCAAACACATCTACGGTGATGCCAAGAAGTGGCGCAAGATCTTCGAGGCGAACAAGGACAAGATCAAGAATCCCGATCTGATCTATCCCGGTCAGGTCTTCACGATTCCTCCCGCCTGAACCCGGAGGGCAACGTGTCTCGTCGCTCGATTCCATGGAGCATTGCGGCCGTCGCCGTGCTCGGTGCGGTGGCCGCGTGCAAGAAGAGTACGCCACCGCCGCCGGCGGAACCACCGGCGGTCGTTCCACTCTCGGTCACGGCGGTGACCCTGGGCAAGCAGGTCGGTCCCGACAAGATGGTCACGGCCCCACTCGCGGTCTTCGGCACCAGGGACACGGTCTACGCGTCTGTCGCAACGGTCGGTGTGTCCTCGGACGCCGTGCTGACTGCCACGTGGACGTTCCAGACCGGTCAGCTGGTGCAGGCCGATTCACAGCGGATCGCGCCCACCGGTCCGGCGGCGACCGAGTTTCATATCAGCAAGCCGAGTGGATGGCCGGTCGGCAAATACCACGTCGCCATCACGCTCAACGGCGCGCAGGCCGGCGCCGGGGACTTCGAGGTGAAGCGGTGAGGCATGGGCGGGCCCTTCTGGCCGCCGGCTTCGTCGTGATGGCTGGCTCGCCCGCCGCCGCACAAGCGGGGCGGGTGAACGGCCGCATCGCCATTTTGGAAAAGGACAACAAGCCGTCCCCGGACTTGGGTGACGCCGTGGTCTACCTCGAGGGGCGGGGCGTCGGCTCCCCGGTGGCGCGATTCGAGGTCACGATCAGCGACAAGGTGTTCTCGCCGCACGTGCTGGTCGTCCCGGTCGGGTCGACGGTCGCCTTCCCCAATCATGATCCTTTCGACCACAACGTCTTCTCCGTCTCCGAGCCCAACAGCTTCGACTTGGGTCTGTACGGCCGCGGCGAAGGCAAGTCGATCACGCTCAAGAACCCGGGATTGGTGCGTGTGTTCTGCAACGTCCACCCCCGGATGGCGGCCCTGGTGCAGGTGATGGCAACGCATCACTACGGTCAACCGGGCGCGGACGGGTCGTTCACGATCACCGGCGTGGAGCCGGGGACCTACCGCTTGCACGTATGGCACGAACGGGCGCCGACCGAGGTGATCAAGGACGTCACCGTCGGTCCTCAAGGTCTCGCGGACATCCAGGTCACGCTGAACGCGCGCGGCTTTCGCGTGCAACCCCACAAGAACAAGTACGGCCGAAACTATCCCACGAATGCCGGACGCGAGCGTTACTAGAGCCGTGCGCTTCGGACTCGCTGGGAAGATCTTCCTCGCCTCGGCACTGCTCGTGGTGGCCGTGCTCGGCGCCACGTTCGGCGTCACCTCGTACCAGGCGAATCGCACGGCGGACGCGGCGATTCACCGCGGGCTGGACAATACCCGGGCCGCGGTTCAGGACTACCTCGCCGCGCGGACGCGGACTCTGGGCCGGGCGAGCACCGTGGCGACCGACGTGCCGCAGTATCGCGAGCGCCTGTTGAAACGGGGCAGCGATCGGAACGACGCGCTCGACCAGGCCAACGACGTCCGGGATCTCATCGGGGCAGCGTGGGTGCTGGTGACGGACAACGAAGGCATCCTCATTGCGCGCACGGATTACCCCGACCAGTTCGATCGGGATCTCTCGGGCGCGCCGCTGGTCGCCAACGCGCTTTCCGGCGAGACCTCAAGCGGTGCCTGGCTGGACGACGTTCGCAGCAAGCTCTTCTTCGCGATCGGGACCCCGCTGCGCGCATCGGCGGACGCGGCCGCACAGGGAGCGTTGGTGGCGACCTATGAGGTCACCGATACGCTCGCGGCGGCCATCAAGGAGGCGACGAACTCCGACGTGGTGTTCTTCGCGCTGGACACCTTGAACCATCCGTATGTGGTGGGCACGACCCTGCCGCGGGACGTGATCGGGCCCGCGCTGCTCGACAGCGGCTTCGTCGGCGATCTCGAACAGGACTCGATCGGCGTCAACTTCGCGACGCAAATTGGCGGCGAGCACTTGATTGGGCTTGCGGGCGCGGTGCGGTCCCCGGCCGGTGACTTGCGCGGTGGGTTTGTGGGTCTGCGCTCGCGCGAGGCCGAGCTGGCCTCGTTCCGCACGCTGCAGCGCACGATCCTCGGCGCCATCGTCCTGGGCATCATTCTGGCGCTCGCCTCGGCCGGGCTGTTGGCCCGGCAAATCGCGAGGCCGGTACAGCGATTGGCCAGTGCGGCGCGTCAGGTCCAGGATGGGGACTACTCGGTCGAGATCCCAGTGACGAGCCAGGATGAGATCGGCCAGCTGTCGCGGGCATTCAAGAATCTGGTGGAGGACCTCAAGGAAAAGGCGCAGCTGGTCGAGTACATGATGCAGGCGGCCGGCGCCTCGGCCACGCAGCCGCTCGCCGCGGCACCCACCGCCATTCGCCAAGCAGCGGACCGTCCATCCCTGGGCGGCGCGGAAGCGCTGCGACCGGGGTCGGTGTTCGCCGGACGCTACGAGGTCAAGGAAGTACTCGGCGCGGGCGGAATGGGCGTCGTCTATCGCGCGTACGATCGTGAGCTGCAGGAGCCGGTTGCCATCAAGACGCTACGACCCGATACGGTCGCCGGCGATCCAGTGGCGCTGGAGCGGTTCAAGCAGGAAATCCGTCTCGCGCGCAAGATCACGCACCGCAACGTGGTCCGGACCTACGACCTGGGTGAGGTCAACGGCATGTACTACCTCACCATGGAATTCGTCGAAGGCACTTCCCTGAAGCAGCTGATTCAAAGCCGCGGGCGCCTGCCCGTGCCCGTCACGCTCACCGTGGGGAAGCAGCTGTGCCGGGCACTCGAAGTGGCGCACGAGCAGGGGGTGATCCACCGCGACATCAAGCCGCAAAACATGGTGGTGGAGCCGAACGGGTTCCTGAAGGTGATGGATTTCGGCATCGCCCGACTGGCCAATCCGCCAAAGGGGAAAGGTCTCACCGAGGCGGGGATGGCAATCGGAACGCCCGACTACATGTCACCGGAGCAGCTCTCGGGCCTCGAGCTCGATCCGCGCAGCGACCTTTACTCGGGGGGCGTCGTCCTGTTTGAATGTCTCACCGGCCGCGTCCCGTTCGAAGCGGACACGCCGTGGGCGCTGATCGCCAAGCACATCGAAGAGGACCCGCCCGACCCCCGCACCCGTAATGCCGAGGTCCCGGAAAACCTGGCGCGCGTCGTGCTCAAGTCGATGGCCAAGGAAAAAGAGAGTCGCTACCAGTCGGCGGATGCGATGTACGAAGCCCTGGCGGCCATCGGCTAGATCCCGGCAAACCAGGGGTAGCCCTGGTCCTCCCAGTATCCCCCTGGCCGGGTGTCCATGAAGGTCATCGAGACCAGGTACTTGGTCATCTTGTATCCCAGCTTGGTGGGCGAGTAGAGTCGCAGCGGCGCGCCGTGATCGGCGCCGAGTGCGCGATCGTTCATCGCGTACGCCAGGATCGTCTGCGGGTGCATCGCGCTGGCCAGGTCCCACCCGTTCGAGTAATCCGAGTCGAAGCTCCGAAACATGATGTAGCGCGCGGCGGCCTTCGGCTGGCAGCGCTGCACGATCGTCGACACCGGCGCGCCCGTCCATGAGGCGATCCCGGTCCACCCTTCGACGCAGTGGTGCTTGACCGTATAGCTCGTGGCCGGCATCGATCGCAGGTCATCGAGCGTGAGCGAAAGCGGGTTCGCGACCAGGCCGTCGACCTTCAGCCGCCAGGCCGACGGATCCTGCAGCGTGGGCATCTCGCTTGAGATGAAGTAGCTCGGCAGGCTGGGGCTGCGTTCGGCCGGGCTGTAGGTCCGTGCCAACCGCGTGGGTGAATAGAGGACCTTCTCGCTGACCCAGTCGTTCAGCCGGCTGACGCTCAACAGACGGGGACGGAGCCAATTCCCGCCGTCCCAGCCGCATGCCGCCACGAGTCCTGCCGCTCCGGATCCAGCAGCCAGCCGCAAGAACCCGCGGCGATCGGTGCTCGGCGTCAGAGCGTCACTGGACTCGGCGTCTTGGCGCCTCGGCGTCTGCTGAGGTCTACCCATTGCTGGGGAATCGTCCGCGGTACATGCCGGAGAGCATCGCGCGCAGGCTCGCCGGATCTACCAGGAAGACGAGCAAGACGTGCACGATGCTGAACGCGACGAAGATCCACACGACCCAAAAATGCCAATAGCGCGCCGCCTGAAACCCTCCGAACAGCGCAGTCAGCCAGGAGAATTGCAGCGGCTTGTAGATCGCCACTCCGGTGAGCACCGCCAGGCCGCCTAACAGAATCACGCTGGTGTAAGCGAGTTTTTGCAGTGGGTTGTGTTTTCCCTGCGCGGGGTGGTCGCGCCGCAGGCGCAGGTAGTACTTGGTCATCTCGATCGCTCCCGGGACGTCCGAGGGACGAAACACGAGCGAGCGCCACTCCCCGCTGCCAATGAGGTAGCTCACGTACAACACGCCGAACAGGACGAGCGGCCACATGAGCGCGAAGTGCCAGTTCAGGGCCCCGGCGAGCCAGCCGCCGAGCCGCATCGAGGCGGGGAATTGCGTCCCCTCGAACGCGTTTGGCCACGACGCCGCGCCGCGGTCGCCGAAG
This sequence comes from Gemmatimonadales bacterium, assembly GCA_035249405.1. Lineage (GTDB taxonomy): Bacteria > Gemmatimonadota > Gemmatimonadetes > Gemmatimonadales > GWC2-71-9 > DASTHG01. Next base: position 14,874 of record DATFGN010000325.1, on the reverse strand, counting down.
CGCGCGTACGCTTCGTAGATCTGCAGCCCGCTCGTGATCATCCCGGCCAGCAGGATGACGGTGGCCCAATGGGTCACGCGGACGATCCAGTGATGGCGGCGAACCAGGGGGATGGCGGGGATGGCGGTCACAGGGTCAATGTATCGCTCCACGTAGGGGACGTCAGGCAGACGGCCCCTGGATGCATGGCCTGTGCGGAGGGTGGGCCAAGGAGGTGCGATCCACATCACGCGGCCGCGGCCCGATTCTTCCTATATTAGTCGCTCATGAGTCGATACTGGTGGCTCCTGCTCGGCGGCCTGGCGGCCTGCCGTCCCGACCCCCGCGTCCGGCGGGTCGGGGCGAAGCACGCCGTGGACACGACCCTCGCGACCATGCTGCACGAGCGCCGCGAGCGGCCCCGCGACCGTGCGCTGACGACACCCCGTGTGATCACCCAGCCGACGGTCGTCGTATTCTGGCTGCACACGACAGACAGCCTGAGTCGGGATTCGGCTGAAGCCGCCTCCCGGGATCTCGACTACTACACGGAACAGGTCGCTCCGCAACTGCGCCACAACGACATCGCGCTGGTTCCCACCAACGTCGATACCGTGTACGTGGAGCAGCCCAGCCACGAGCGACGGGCCATCGTGCTCTCCGGTCTGGATTACCCCTACGGCTATCTGTTGATCGATCCCGGGACGCCGGAGCGGATCCTGACCGGGATCTACGACGATGACCAGCTGCTGGACGAGCTCAACGCCTACTTCGATCTGTCGGACGAGTCGGACAGCACGCGCACGACCCCGCGGGTGGTCACCTAGCGCAGCTGGTCGTGGCTAGTTCTTTCCGTCGATCCGAAATCTCCGAGTCGACTCCGTCAATTTCGTGACCGCACTGCCGAGCCGTTCAGCCGCCTCCCCCAGCTCGCTGAGCGACGACAGCTGGGTGCGGGTGGCGGTTGACGTTCGCTGCGCACCGGCCGATGCGTCGTCGCCGATCCCGGACAGCTCTCCCATGCGACGCACCACGATGTCGATCTGTCGCGCCTGATCCTCGGTCTCGACAGAAAACGTCGTGACGAACTGAGCCGTGTCGCTCAACGCCGTGAAAATCGCTTCCAGGGCTTCCCGGGCCGCTCCGGACACGGTGCCCGCGTCCTGGGCCGCGACGCGACCCTGTCGGAGCGCTTCGACCACGCTGCCGATCTGGTCCTGGGTGAGACGCATGCGAGCACGGATTTCTTCCACTGCACGGCTGGACTGCTCGGCGAGCTTGCGAACTTCCGCCGCCACGACCCGGAACCCGGAGCCAAATTGACCGGCCCGCGCCGCCTCGATGGCGGCGTTCAGCGCCAAGAGCTCGGTCTGACTGGCAATGCGGGTAATGCCGTCCATCAACTTTCCGATGTCGCGCGAACCTTGCTCCAAGGTGCCGGCCGCGCGGCTGGCCTGGTCGATGTGGGTCACCAGGGCCTCGAGCAGCTCACGGGCCCGCGCGATCTCCTCGCCATGACGTCGCGCCTCATTCGCCGCGGCCCCGACCTGCCGTTCCGCCTGTTGAAACCGCTGCCGCAGCGCCGCCGTCACTCGCGCGGCCGCGTCGCTGGCCAGGCGCCCGCTCTCGATCGACCGCCGCTGCCGGTCAGTTCCCTCGGACAATAGATCAGTGGTGGCGGCGATCTGGCGCGTGGACGTTTGCAGCTCGATCGCCGCTGAGGCCAGTTGACGCGCCAGCCCGGACAGGGCCTGCGCCTGGCGTTGCACTTCCTTGACCGCGTCCGCTACCGCCCCGGTGGTCTTGTCGACACTGGCGCTCAGATAACCCAGCTCGTCTCCAGCGGGATCGTTCAACCGCACAGTGAGGTCGCCGCGCTCCACTTGACCGAGCAGCTTGCGGGTCCGCCGCAGGCGACGGGCGACGTCGGTCAGGCCAGGGATGAGCGTGAAGCCCACGAAGACGAGCACCAGGGCGGCTTCGATGAAGATCAACCATCCCCACCCCTCGTGGCTCGCCCGCAGCGTCGCGATAACCGCGAAACCCGTCAGGTTGACGACGAGCGCGGTCCAGGCGGCGCGGCGGCCGAGATGCAGGGCGGCCTGCAGCGGGGCAATCAGGTACATCGTCGCCAGCAGAAACCCGGTGCCACCCAGCGCGAACACCAGGGTGGAAACGATGGCAGCGTCCAGAGCCGCCGCGACCGTGACATAGCCAGATCGGAACATCGGCTGTCGGGCCAGGTACCCGACGCCGAGGTTGTACAGAACGCTCCCGACGCTGTACGCGCCGAGCAACGACCAGGGGATTGGCACTAGCGGGATCATGCGAATGACGACGAGCACGACGACGCCCAGCGCGATCAGGCGCCACCGGGTCTGCACGCCTTCCAGGACGAATTGGCGCTGTTTGGCGAAGCGCTCGGCGGCGAACTGCTCGGACAGCTCAGGAGCGGCGGCGGGCCCGGTCATGCGACAGGGATTATGGCCGCCTGTGCTGCGGAATGGTAGAGGCTAGGGTGCCAGCGCGACCGGCTCAGCGACGCGCACCGGCAACCGCTCGTTGTAGTTCGTGCCGTCGCCCAGCTGGCCCGACGCATTGCGCCCCCAACAATAGATCGACCCGTCATTGCGTACGGCGCACGTGTGCGAGTCCCCCGCGCTGGCCTGCCGATAGGGACCGAAGGTGCGTTGGCCGAGCTGAAAGTCGAGATTCTCGCCCCAGCAACCGACCGCGTTTGCCGGGTGACGCCGATACGCGCACGTATGCAGATGGCCGGTGGTCACTCCCACGATGTCCGGCGCATCGAGCGCGGCCCGGGGGATATAGCTGGGGAGGAGCGATCGTCCGGCGGACGCAGCGCCACCGACTTGACCGTGGAAATTGTCGCCCCAACAGTAGATCATGGGGCGCCCCTCGGCGACGACGCCGCACGTGTGCCGGCCGCCCGCGCTCAGCATCGACCACTTGTAATGGAAGACCACGGGCTGTGGTGTGTAGAACTCCCCGCGTTTGCCGAGACCCAGCTGGCCGAGGCGGTTGTTCCCCCAGCAATAGGCGACGCTGTCTGCCGCAATGGCGCAGGTATGCGCATCGCCCGCCGTAATCGAGAGGAAGCGCTGACTCGGGCTCACCGGCAGCGGACGCGAGCTCGAAGCCGTGTTCCCGGTGCCGAGCTGTCCTTCCTCATTCGCTCCCCAGCAATACGCGATCCCCTCGTCGCTCACGCCGCAGGTGTGCTCACCGCCGGCAGAGATGCTGCGAAACCGCACCCCGCCAATGACGGCGGCCGGTGCCAGACTGCGGGGCGTCGCGGCATTGCCGAGTTGTCCCTTGTCGTTGGCGCCCCAGCAATAGGCGTTGCCGTCCTCGGCAATCCCGCACGTAAAACGGGTGCCGGCATCGACCATGAGAAAAACGATCGGGCTGGCGATTCCGGTAGGTTGGCGGGCGTCGATTCGGGTTCCGGTCCCTAGCTCCCCTTCGGCGTTATCGCCCCAACAATAGACGCGACCGCCGGTCGTGATGGCGCATGTGTGATCGGAGCCTGCAGTGACGGTGGCAAAGTCAAAAGGATCGGTTGATACGCGGGACGGGGTGGCCGGGCCGGCGAGGATGCCGCCCATGGCGAGCCACGATAAGACCAGACGAGAACCCACAGCAACCTCCGGCTGCCGACGCTGTAAGTATACCCCACAGCAAGGGGCGCGCCATTGGCTACATACGGAACAGGTAGCTCCCCTTCAGGAAGAATCCGTCGCCGGTGCGGTGCAGGCTCTGGAACCGGAAGGCCTCCGGCTCGGTGAGCGAGGCCCCGTACCCCAGAAACAGCACCGTTCCGGGGGTGGGCCGGTACGAGAACAGAAAGTCGCTGCGGAGGTTGTTGACCACGATCGCCGTGGCCGGACCGACACGGCCCTGGGCGATCGAATCCAGCACCAGGGGCACACCCGTGCGGGGGTCCACCAGGGCGTCCCGCCGCTGGGCGAAGTACTGCCCGACGTAGCGGAGAAACACGGCTCGGGTCAGCTGATACTCGAGTTTGAGACGAGGAATATTGGCGGTCGAGAACCGGCTGCCATCCCGCGCCCGGGTGATACGCTGGTGCGTCCACAGCGCCTCGATACGGATCGACTGGGTCGGGTGCCAGGTGATGAACGCATGCGCATCCAGCTCACGTCCTTCGGCCGCTTCCGCGAATATCGGCGCGGCGCCATAGCCGGCGCTCATCCCCGTGGTGAGCGCTCGATTCGGGCTCGTCACGCCGGCGCTCGCGCCGGGCAGGCGGTAGAGCCCGTGCGGCTTCACGAACGGCGTCCCAGCGCTGTCGGTAGCGTAGCCGACGTAATCCGTCGGGTCGAACCGCTGATGCGCCAGACTCGCATTGGCGTTCACGCTCCAGCCACCGCGGAGACTGGCGATCCAGGTCTGCCCGATGCTGCCCTCGGTGGTGCTACGCAAGTGCAGGAAGTCATCGTAGCGCCACAGCGGCGTGACGGCGATGAACGTCGAGAGCTGCTCGATCAGGCTGCCCGGCCGGCCGTACCAGCTGAAGCGGTTGAAGAAGCGCACCTGCACGTAGTCGGTGCGCGGAACGAAGCCGGAAGCCGCTACGAAATTGGGGCTCACGCCGACGATCTCGCCGTGGTTGCCATACGCGCGCCCGGTCCGGTCATAGAGCGTCACGTCCCACAGCGCGCCCGCACGAGCCCCGGCCGCGTCGTCGGTCCACGCGCCGACCAGCTGCGCCTGCGAGAACCAGATCTTGCGCCACACCACGCGCAGGTCGGCACCGGCGACCCGGTTGTAGTCGGCGCCATCGATGCGGTCGGTGTAGACCAACCCGGCCGTCGAGCTCGCGCCGAGGTCACGGCGTACGCGCAACAGATTGTAGACGGGGTGTGCACCCGTGAAGGACTGATCCCGGTCGTCCGCCGCGGCGAGATAAGCGACGTTCGTTCCCCCGATCTTGCCGGTCAGCTTGGCGCCGGCCACCGGTTGCGCCACGCGGCGCGTGTAGATCAGGCGGTTGGGCGAATCGTACTGCTCGAGGCCTTCGAGAAAGAACGGCCGCTTCTCGGGGAAAAACAGCGGGAATCGGGCGTTCGCGGTCACCTGCCCGACGTCCGCCTCCACCTGAGAGAAGTCGGGGTTGCCGGTGGCCGTCAGGCTCAGGTTCTCCGAAACGCCCCACCGCAGCGTGCCGCCGAGGTCGGGTCTGCCGGTGTAGAGGTAGTCCGTCGCGCGGGGCGTGCCGTCGATCCTGGTCGTGAATTCCGGCGTCACGTCCATCACCAGGCCGCGGCGCAGCCCGGTGAGCCCGATGAGGCGACCGGACTGAATCAAGAAGCTCGCGCTGGCGCGCACCGCCGGCGTCCAAGTGTCTTCGTATCCACTGTGCTGGGTCACTCGATCGACTTGGAATCCCCAGTTCTGCGGGTCGGCGGACTGATAGCGCAGGCTCTTGAAGGGAATGCGGACTTCGACCTCGTAGCCGGTTGCCGTGACGCGGCCGCGCGACTCGAAGACGTAGTCGGGGTTCAAGTCGATGGTGGCGTCGAAGCGCCCGCCAGCCTGTGGACCCCCGGCCGAGGCCTCGACCCCATCGCTCCAGACGCCGTCCTCCTGCACGCCGAGCGGATTGACGGCGAATAACAGGGCGCGGCGATGATCGGCGTATGTGTCGAGCAGGAGCTGCACCCGGTCGTCGGCGTCAATGTTGTCCCGGTTGGCGAGCGTCGCCCGGACGACGGGCCCGTGGGCTTCGAAAGCGCGGATCCCGAACCAGATCGCGTCCGGGGCATACCACACCAGGACCTCGGTCGAATCCGCTGCCGGACGCCCGTCGATGGGGCGGTACTGGGAGAATCCGTTCAGCCGGGCGGCTCGGCCCCACGGCGCTTCGTCCAGTACGCCGTCCACCCGTGCCTGCGCTTCGATTCGCGGCACCGTCACGTCCAGCTGCCGGGCGGCTCCGGAGTAGACGGGGGCGGGATCGGTGGTGGATTGGAGGAGGAGGAGCAGGGGAAGCATGGAGAAAACATAAGGCGTGGTACGTGGTGAGTGGTACGGCGCGGATCAATGCCAGGCGACGGTTTCGCCGGTCCGGCTACGAACCGTCACAAACCACTCACCACTCCCCACGCCGTTGTTGCTGTCTCCCGACTATTCGTACCTCAACGCCACGATGGGATCGAGCGACGCCGCCCGTCGGGCTGGGTAGATGCCGAAGAACAACCCGACGATGGCACTGAACGCGAACGCCAGCACGATCGAGAATGGCGAGATCGCCGTGTTCCAATGGGCGAACTTGGAGAGCACGATCGCTCCCAGCGATCCGAACACGATGCCGGCCGAGCCGCCGACCAGACACAGCACCAGCGCCTCGACCAGGAATTGCATCAGGATATTGTGCTTCGTCGCTCCCAACGCCTTGCGCACGCCGATCTCGCGCGTGCGCTCGGTGACGGAGACGAGCATGATGTTCATGATGCCGATGCCGCCGACGAGGAGGCTCACGGCGGCGATCCCGGCCAGCAGGAACGTGAACGTCTGCGTGGTCTCCTGGGCCGTCGCCAGCACATCCGTCTGTCTGCGGATCTGAAAGTCGTTCTCCCCGCCGGGGCGGATCTTGTGCTGGCGTCGCAACACGCGCTCGATCTCGATCATGGCCAGGTTCATGTTGTTGATGTCGTCGACCTGGGCCGTGATGGAACGCAAACGATCGGTGCCCATGATGCGAAACCGCGCCGTCTGGAGCGGAATGAGAATCTGCTCGTCCGGGTTGTTGAATCCCTGGGAGCCCTTCTCGCTCAGGATCCCGACGATCTCGAACGGGATGCCGCGAATCTGGATCTCCTGTCCAATCATGGCCACCGGATTCGTGTTGAACATGTCCGGCACCGAGGCGCCCAGCACGGCGTAGCGGCGGCGGGCTTCATCCTCGCCCGGCGTGAACATGCGTCCGGCGGTGACGGTGTAGCCCCGGACTTTGGCGTAGTCGGAGGTGGTGCCGACGACACTGACGTTCACGTTCTGGTTGCCGCGTTGGACCTGCAGGTTCGTAACCAGCTCCGGGATCACGGCGCTCAAGTACCGCGCCCGATTCGCGAGCGCGGTGTCGTCGTCCATGGTCAGGCTGATCCGGTTGTTGAACGCGATGCCGCCCCGAAAGCCTTGTCCGGCGAAGAGGGTCAGCAGGTTGGGACCGAGGGCCTGAATGCGGGCTTCCACCGCTTTCCGGGCGCCCGTGCCCAGGGCGATCATCGTAATCACGGCGCCCACGCCGATGATGATGCCGAGGGCGGTGAGCAATGAGCGCAGCTTGTTGGCCCGGATCGCCTGTAACGCGACGCGCACGACTTCGTCGAGCAGCATGGTTACCTCGGATTCGTGGGTCGCTGCTGCGTGGTCGTGCCGCTGCCGGCAGCAGGTGTCTGTTGCCGTACGCCGGGCAGACCGCCGCCACCGGTGAACGCCTGGATGCGCTGCTGGAACTGCTTCTGGGCGTTCACGAGCGACGCGGACGGCAGTACCAGCACGGTGTCCTTTTCGGTCAGGCCGCTCGTGACCTCGCTGTAGTCGAGGTCGGTGAGACCGGTGCGGATCGAGACCGCCGTTGGTTTCCCATCGCGCAGCACGAAGACGATGTAGCGTCCGCCAAACTCATTGGTGCTCCGCTGCATCCCGCGACCGCCGCCCCCGCGGAATTGCGCGAACACCTGGCGGAGCAGGGCCTGCTCCGACGACGAGAGCTGGCCGCCCGAGAAGCGCTTGCGCATCGCCGCCTGCACCTGTTCCGCGGAGACGCCTTGCGGCAACGGGACTTGCCGTCCATCCGGCAACGTGAGTGTCGCCTGGGATTGGGCCGGTTTTCCGCTCTGCGCCGGTTGCGGGTCGGTCTTGGTGACACCGCCGCCCATGGAGGCGCTGCCCGAATCCCCCTGCGGCGCGGACGCCGCCTGGGCGAGCTGTTGCTGCACCACCTGGGCATCGAGTCCCAGCACCTGCGCGGCCGACCCCACGTCGGTCGCCGTCCGCAACGCGGAGTTGGGAACGGCGATCACGCCTTGGCGCTGCCCGACGTGGATTTCCACCTCCGTGTTCATCCCGGGCTTCAGCAGGTGGCCGGGGTTCGCGATGTTCACGAGCACCGGGAATTGCGTCACGTTTTGCGTCACCTGGGCCTGAGGCTCGATCTTCAGGACTGAGCCCTCGAACGGCCGGTTGGGGAAGGCGTCCACGGTGATCGTCACCGGCATGCCCGGCTGGATCTTGCCGATGTCGGTTTCGTCCACGAGCCCCTGGACCTGCACGGTATCGAGGTTCGCCATCTTGAACAGCACCGTGCCGCCGCCCACGTCCCGCGCGGGACTCGAGATCACGGTTCCCAGCTCGACGTTCTTCGCGATGATGGTGCCCGAAAGCGGGGCGGTCACGCGGGTCTGGTCGTAAGCGATCTGCGCGTCCTGATAATTCGATTGCGCGTTGATCAACGCCGCCTGCGCCTGGGCGAGGGCGATTTTCGCGGTCTCGAACTCCGTTTGCGTGATCGCCTGGGCCTTGAACAGCGTGTCCTGGCGCGCCAGCTGAGTCTCGGCGTTCTGAAACTGGGCTCTGGCCACCGTCAGATTCGCCCGCGCCTGATCGAGCGCGCTCTTGGGCAGCCGCGGGTCGATGAGCGCCAGGATTTGGCCGGGTCGCACGTCATCGCCGGTCTGCACGCGCATGGCGGTGATCGCGCCCGACGCCTGGGACTTCACGTCCACGTTGAGCACCGGCTGGATTGCACCGGCGGCCGAGGCGGTCACGACAATGTCGCGCCGCTCGATAGGGACTTGTTCATACACGGGGGCAGGCTGCGCCTTCTTGCAGGCGGCGAGCCCAGCGGCCACGAGGGCCATGCGATAGAGTCGGTTCACTGTTTCTGCTCCGTCGTTACGTCCCGCTCGACAAGGCCGTCGCGCAGGTGAATCTGGCGGCGGGCATGCGCCGCAATGTCGTGCTCGTGGGTCACCAGGACGATGGTCTGCCCGGATGCCCAGAGCTCCCGGAAGAGTCTCATGATCTCCTCACCGGTCGCCGAATCGAGATTGCCGGTCGGCTCGTCGGCGAGGAGGATGCTCGGATTGTTGACGAGCGCCCGGGCGATGGCGACGCGCTGGCGCTGGCCGCCCGACAGCTCGTTGGGGCGGTGGTCCATGCGATCGCCCAGCCCGACCCGCTCCAGCGCCCGGGTGGCTTGCGCCCGTCTACTCTTGCTGTCCATCCCGGCGTAGATGAGCGGCAGCTCCACGTTGTGCAACGAGTCGGCGCGTGGCAGCAGGTTGAACGTCTGGAAGACGAAGCCGATCTCCTTGTTGCGGATCCGGGCCAGCTCGTCGTCGGAGAGATCGCTCACCTTTTGGCCGTTCAGCCAGTACTCGCCCGCGGTGGGCGTGTCGAGGCAGCCGACCAGGTTCATGAGCGTGGACTTGCCCGAGCCGGACGGCCCCATCACCGCCACGAACTCATTGCGCCGGATCTGGATGTCCACGCCGCGCAGCGCACGGACGATTTCGCCGCCCATATCGTACTCGCGCGTCAAGTGGTGCGTGAGAATGACGATGTCGGGGAGCGGCGTGTCCCCGGTGCGAAACTTCATGGGGGCGGCGGCGGTCATAGCTCGTGTCCCACGAGCGCTTCGAGCTGCGCGCGTGCGATGAGGTAGTCGAACCGGGCCTGCACCAGGTCGGTCTGGGCCTGGGTGAGGCTGGCTTGCGACGTCAACAGGTCGAGAATCGTTCCGGCACCGACGCGATACCGTTCCTGCTGGACGCGCAGGTCTTCGGTCGCCGCGGCGACATTGTCGCTGGAAATCCCGAGCTTCGTGAACGCCGTCCCGAGCGCCGCCATCTGCTGGGTGAGCTGCGCGCCGACCTGGCGTCGCATGTCGGCCGCGCGCGCTTCGGCGACGTCCCGGTTGACGCTCGCCGTGACCTGCGATTGCTCGCGGCTGAACCCATTGAACAGAGTCCAGGAGAGCCCGAAGCTCCAGGAAAAATTCTCTGGATAATTACTGAACAACGGCAGGCTGGGAGAGGCCGTCCCCGTGCGGTTATTGCTGTAGGTGACCGTCAGCGACGGCCAGTACTGCGCCCGGGCCGTCCAGACCTGGGACCGCGCGGCCCGCGCCTGCGCGTCCGCTTGCACGACCTGGGGCGCTGTTTCGAGCAGCATCCCGCGCAGCGCGGTCGTATCCGGCAATCCCGGCAGGATGCTGTCCGCGACTGCCCGCACCGAGACGTCCATGCCGATCTGCCGGCCGAGCGTCGCCTGCGAGTTCGCGAGATTCGCCTGCGCCTGCAACAGCGTCAGGCGCGCGTTCCCAAAGTCGACGACGGAGCGCAGCGAGTCGGAGCGAGTCGCCGAGCCGGCGTGCAGTTTCTGCACCGAGATGACGAGTTGCTGTTGGGCGCGGCGCACCTGGGCTTCCGCGACCAGCACCAGGTCTTCTTTGGCCAGGGCGTCGTAGAACGCTTGTTTGGTTTGCAGCATCACCTGGAACCGCTGATTGAGGACGCCGGCTCCGGTCGCCTCGCCGTTCGCGTTGGTGGCCCGCAAGTTCGCGAAGCGACGGAATCCATCGAACAGCTCCAGCCGCGCGGTCAACCCGCCGGAGTAGGAATAAACCGGCGGCAGCTGATTGGTGCTGTTCGGATCGAAGCGGGGCTGATTGCTGCGCGATGCCGACGCGCTGGTGCTGAAGGTGGGGAGGAATGCTCCCCATGCGGAGCGCGAGGCGGCCCCGGCGTTGCGTTGATCGCCGAGTGCCTGAACCATGGCCGGTTGGACGGTGAGCGCCCGCCGGATCGCTTCGTCGAGCGTCACCTGCTGGGTCGCCGCGACGGCAGCCGAATCCGGCTGTTGCGCGGCAACGGTGGTCGCACCGGCCGAAGCCAGCAACAGAAACTGTATGAATGCACGCATCAGTGCGGCCCTTCCTTCATCGAGTCACCGCGCGCCCGCCCCTGTCGATGATGCTCGAGCTCGGCCAGCAGTCGCGCGTGTTGTTCACGTTGGGTCGGGGTGAGCTGGGCATCGATTTCCGCGTGGAGCGCCGCGCGGACCGAATCCATGCGCGGCCGGACGGCGTTCAGCAGTGACCGGATCTCCGGGTCGTAGCGGGCGAAAATGGCACGCACCGAATCCCGCTGGCTGTCGCTCAAGTCGAGCCGGCGGGCGAGGAACGCGGTCATGGCGTCGGGTCCGCGGCCTCCCGGTCGCGGCATGTGCGCGCGCGAACCGAGCGCCCACCCGGCCACCCCACCGGCGAGGAACACGGCCAGCAGCAGCAGAACCGCCATGGTCTTGGATCGGGTGAAGAGACTCATGCGCAGCGCCTCACCTAACGGTCCACGTAGGCGGCGAACAGCACGCCCGCCTCGGGTGCCTGCACGCCGGCGACGACGGCTTCCGGATCTGCCCCACCGACCGCCGATTCCGTGGCCACACGATCGCCACGACTCGCCACGATGGTGGCGACGAGAGCGGCCGTGAGCGCCGCGGCGATGCCGAGCCGCGCCCAGCGGGCCAGGATGTCCACGAGCGGCTGATCCGCCGGCCGCTGCGCCGCGGCCATGACGCGCGCGACGAATTCCGCCTGTCCCGCTGGCGTCAGGGCCACGCGGAGCGCGTCTCCCAGCATGCGATCCGGTTTGTGGTCGAACGGCGTGCTGCTTTCCTTCATCCTTCCTCCCTCCAATCCGTCAACAATGTTCGCAGCCGACGGCGGGCGTGGAATACTTCCGAGCGCACTGTTCCTTCGGGCATGCCGAGAATCCCGCCGATTTCGGCGTGCGAGTATCCCTCCACGTCAAACAACACGACGGCCATCCGCCGTCGCTCGGGCAGCTCGGCCAGGGCTTGTCGCAACCGCTCCCCGAGCAATTCGCGCTCGGCGACCGCGTCGGGCCGTTGTCCGCCCGCGATCAGCCCCTCGTCCAATGCCTCGGCCTGGCGGACCCGGCGGCGGCGGCGGCGGTCGGTGGCGGCGTTGGCGACGATGCGCATCAACCACGGCCCGAACGGGCGCGAAGGGTCGTACTGCTCCAGCTTCACCAGTGCCGACAAGAACGCGTCCTGCGCGGCGTCGTCGCCATCCTCCGGATCCTGCAACACCGCCCGCGCCACCCGGCGCGCCTGGTCCGCGTACCGCCGGACGAGCTCGCCGAACGCGTCGCGGTCGCCAGCGCGAGCCCGGCCGGTCAGCGTCGCCTCGTCCACTCCTCCCGCAGTACGCGCGCCTTCGCCCGGGCGTTGGGGGTCAGTCGCCATCGTCCCGGCCGCGAGCGCGGCGCCTGCCGAAGGCGTACACGGCGAAACCCAAGCCCAGCCAGAAGGTACCGGTGGCCAAGGCGATGCTCATGACGCGCGGAAACGCCAACAGCAGCACCCCAATCAGGAGGCAGAGCAACGCCGCGGTGCCGGCGATCGCCCGACGCAGCCCGCCCGCCACGCGTCGCAACGCAACCACGGCCACGGCACTGAACTCGTAGGCCCGGCGCCTGCGGCGATGCGGGCGCGGCGCCGCAGTCTCCTCAGAGGCTTGTCCGACGAGGCGAGCGGGCAGCATGCGCCGGCGCGGTTGGAGCACGACCTCCCGGCTCACCTGGAGATCGCGGCGGAACTGCGCCGCGAGCGCGTCGGCCGTGTCGACGTCGTCAGTGAGCAAGTCGAGCTCGTAGTTGCCGAGCAGGCTCGAAACATTGAGGTTGCTCGATCCGATGCGGCCCCAGATGCGATCGGCGACCAGGGTTTTGGCGTGAATCATGGGGCCGAGCCACTCGAACACGCGCACGCCAGCGCGCAACAGCTCGCGGTAGCCGACGCGCGTGAAATTGCGCATGATGGGAAGATCGCTCGCGCCGGGGACGAGCAACCGGACGTCGACGCCCGCCCGCGCTGCGTCGAGCAACGCGGCGTACAACGGCGCCGGGGGCACGAGGTAGGCATCGGTGATCCAGAGTCGCTCGCGCGCGGCTGCGGCAATGAGGTGCGTCGTGCGGTAGATCCGTCCCTCGAACGGCACCCCCGACACGACGTGCACGGCACACTCGCCACAGACGTCCGGGTCCACGGCGAGCTCCTCGGGCGGCAACGGCGCGCCGCAGTGACGCCAGACGTCCGCGAAGGTCCGATCGAGGGCCGCCGCCGCGGGTCCGCACACCGAGACCATTGTGTCCCGCCACGGCTCGATCCCCAGCTCGGCGTCGCCCGCCCATTCGTCACCGATGCACAGGCCGCCCAGCATAGCCCGACGCCCGTCGGTCACCAGCAGCTTGCGGTGGTCCCGGACGAAGATGTCGAAGGGGTGTCCCGAGAGGATCGGGTGAAACGCGCGTACTTCGGCACCGGCGCGCCGCAGCGCGCGCCAATATCCACCACGAGTTCCGATTGATCCGAGCGCGTCATACAACACGCGAACGGCCACGCCTGCCCGCGCGCGCTCGGCCAGGGCATCTCCGAACCTGCGGCCGGTGCGATCGGCCCGGATGATGTAATTCTCGAAGTGGATCCAGCGCTGTGCGGCCGTGATCTGCTCAAGCATCTCCTCGAGCGCGGCCGCACTATCGGGTTGGTGCGTGAGGGTGTTGCCAGCGATGCCTCGTGCGCTTGCCGTCCGCTCGATGGCGAGCGCGAGCTCGTCGACCAGCGCCGCGGGCGTTCCCGGGGACGGGGACGCTGCAGGAGCGGTGCGCGGCGCCGGTGTACTCACCCGGCCGGTGCCGGATTGCCGCCCAGTCCCAGCCGTGACTCGACGGGACGCAGGGCCGCGATGCAAAACGCGATGTGATCGTCCAGCTGTACTCCAAGCTCCTCGGCGCCGGCGCGCACATCGTCACGGCTGACGCCGCGCGCAAAAGCCTTGTCCTTGAGCTTCTTTTTCACCGACGAGACCTCGAGATCGGTGAAGCTCCGGGACGGCCGCACCAGCGCGCAGGCGACGAGAAACCCACACAGCTCGTCCACGGCGAACAGCGCCTTGGCCATCTGGGAGTCCCGGGGCACACCGGAATAGTTCGCGTGACCCAGGATGGCCCGGCACTGCTCCTCGGCGAGGCCCTTCTCGCGCAGCAGCTGGACGCCCCAGGCCGGATGTCCCTCGGTGGGAGAATGCTCGTGATTGGGGTAGGTCTCGTAGTCGAAGTCGTGCAGCAAGCCCACCGTCCCCCAGGCCTCCTCGTCGCCGCTGTACTGCTTCGCGTAGGCGCGCATCGCGGCCTCCACGGCGAGCATGTGCTGGCGCAGTGCCGGATTCTGGGTGTGCTGCTCCATCAAGGCGACGGCGTCGTTCCGATTCATGGCTCCACATTCCAGCGTTCGGCCCACAGCTCGGCCACCAACAACGGCCACAGTTTGCGGGCGTGATTGCGTCGCCCGGCGCGATGCTCCGCGAGCAGCGCGGCCGTGGGCGCACCCGGAAACAACCGGCTGCGCGCGAGGTGGCGGCTGGCGAGATCGGCCAGGCCGCCGTTCAGCCACTGCGCCACCGGGACCGAGAGGCCGCGCTTGCGGCGCGCGATCACGCGATCCGGCACGAGCCCCCGTGCCGCTTTCCTCAATATCGCTTTGGTTGTAAGGCCGCGCACCTTGAGGTCGGCCGCCGCGGGAAGGACCAGCTCCAGGACTTCGCGATCGAGAAACGGCGCGCGCGCTTCGATCGAGGCAAGCATGGTGCTGCGATCGACCTTCACCAGCAGATTGTCGGGAAGGTAGGTCAAGAAGTCGAGCCACAGCATCCGGTTCGCCGGGTCGTCCGGGAAGCCATCGAGCAACTGGGTCAACTCTGCCGTCAGCTCCGGCGTCGGGCCGAGGGCTCCGAACCAGGCGACGTGTCGCTCGAGCGCCGGCCGC
>DATFGN010000324.1:0-2870 GCA_035249405.1 Gemmatimonadales bacterium | reverse complement strand
GACCGCGATGACGATGCCCCAACGCGGGGCGGGGTGAGATTGACTCTCGAGCAAGGTGGCGAACACGTCGGCCTCCGTAACGGGGACAGCATCACGTTAGGCTGGCCGGGTGTCGCGCCGGTGGAGCTAGGGTGACGGTTGGGTAACAGCCGGGTGAGCGCCGGCCGGCAACGTCACCGTGAAGGTCGTGCCCCGCCCTGGGCGGCTCTGGACGTCGATCGTGCCGCCGTGCGCTTCGGCGATCCACTTGCTGATGGCGAGGCCCAGGCCGACGCCCGGCCGCTCACTGGTGCGGGTGCGCGCGGTGTCGGCGCGCCAGAAGCGGTCGAACACGTGCGGCAAATCTCCCGGCGCGATACCGATCCCGGTATCGGAGACGCCGAGCTTCACGCGCCCGTTCTCCTGCTCGAGCCACAGCGTCACCCGTCCTCCCGGGGGCGTGTATTTCACCGCGTTGGTGAGCAGGTTGAGCATCAGCTGGCGCATGCGACTCGCATCCACGTCGACGATCACCGGCGCCGCGGGCGCCGCCACGTTCATGGTGACCCCGGCATCCTCAGCCAGGAGCTCGCCCGTCTCGCCTGTTTCCTCCACGAGCTTGCTCAGGTCGACGGGCTCGCGATGCAGGGGGGCCGTCCCTTCGTCCGCGCGCGCCAAAGTCAGCAGCGTGTCCACCAGCTCGGTCATGCGATTGATTTCCTGCAGCGCGTCCTCGAGCGGTGCGAGCGTCTCTGGCGGCAGCCGCGGCGTCGTAATGGCGCGCTCGACCCCCGCCCGCAGCACCGTGAGCGGGGTCTTCAGCTCGTGGCTCGCGTCCGCGGTGAAGCGACGCAGAGCGGAGAAGCTGCGTTCCAGGCGATGCAGCATCTGGTTGAGCGTCTCGGCCAGGCGTCCCACTTCGTCCTTGAGCAGCGGCACCGGCAGCCGCCGGTGCAGCGTCTGGCCGTCGGTGATCTCCCGCACCTCCGTGGTCATCCGATCCACGGGGTCGAGCGCGCGGAAGGCGAGCCACCATCCCAGCACGTACGCCGCCAGGATGCCGAGCGGGAGGATCACCAGGAACGTCGACAGCAGCGGCTTGAGCCCGAGCTCGACGTTTTCGGTCCGGGCGCCGGCCAGCACGAAGCCGCCGAACGGCACCGGTGACCCCAACGGATGCACGACATAGCGCAGCGTCGGCCCGCCGGCGATCAGCTGCACGCGGCCCTCCTCGCGACGCCCAACCGTGGCCAGGAGCAGTCTGCGCAGCTGTTCGAACTGCTCGTAGATGAGCGCCGTATTGGAGGATGAGAACAACACCTGCCCGAGGGAGTCCGTGATCATCAGGAAATCGGGCACGGCCTCGAGCGTCGCCACGAGCTCCGGGGCGAGGCGCAGCCGTCCCGAGGCATCCAGCTGGACGACGACGCCGCCGGCCCGCGACACCCCGGCGAGAATCCCGGCGGTGAGATCCGCCTCGGAAGCCAGGCGGCGATCCAGCTCCTGATACGAGGCATGGCGTTGTGACAGGTACAGCGCCACGACGAAGCCGGTGAGCGCCAGCGCGAGCGACGTGGCGTACCACGCGGTGAGGCGGCTGCGGATCGTGAGCACGTTAGGCCTTCACGACGTAGCCCACGCCGCGCACGGTGTGGATCAGCTTCGGATCCCGGCCGTGATCGATTTTCTTGCGCAGCCGGGTGATCACGACGTCGACGATGTTCGTCCCGGGGTCGAAGTGGTAGTCCCACGCGTATTCGGTGATCAACGTCCGCGGCATCACCCGTCCGGGATGGCGCATCAGATACTCGAGCACCGCGTATTCCTTCGGCGTCAGCTCGATGGACTTGCCGCCGCGCCGCACCTCCCGCGCGCCCGTGTCGAGCTCGAGATCCGCCACCTTGAGGATGGGCGGCGCGATCGCCTTCGGTCGGCGTCCCAGCGCCTCGACCCGCGCCAGCAGCTCTTCCAGGGCGAACGGTTTGGTCACGTAGTCGTCCGCGCCCATGCGCAGGGCCTGCACCTTGAAGTCCACGGCATCCTGCGCCGTCAGCACCAGCACCGGCACGGTATTGCCGCGATCGCGCAGCGTCCGCAACACTTCGCGTCCTTCCATGCCGGGGAGCCGCAGATCGAGGACCAGGACGTCGTAGTGCCCCTCCGAGGCCACCCGCAACCCTTCGGCGCCGTCCCCGACCAGGTCGACGTGGAAGCCGGCCTCGGCCAGCCCGCGTTTGACGTACTGCCCGACGGTCCGGTCGTCCTCGATGACGAGCAGTTTCACGGAGCGGTGGCCAGCGGCAGGTACACTTTGAAGTTGGACCCTACCCCGAGCTGCGATTCGACTTCGATCCGGCCGCGGTGGTCGGCGATGATGCCGTAGCAGATCGAGAGCCCGAGCCCGGTGCCACGACCCTGGGGCTTGGTCGTATAGAACGGCTCGAAGATCTTGGGCAGCTCTTCCTGGCGGATACCGGTGCCGGTATCGATGAACTCCACCAGCAGCTCGTCGTCCCGGTCGGGGTTGCGCCCCGAGCGCACCGTGAGCACGCCGCGCGAATTCATCGCATCCATGGCGTTGAGCATCAGCGCCATGAATCCCTGCACGATCCGCTCGGGGTCCGCCACGACGGGTGGCAGGCGCGTGCCGAGGACCCGTTTGACCGTGAGTCGCTTGAACCGGTCGTGGTGCTTGAGCAGGAACAGGGTCTGCTCCAACAACTGATTCACGTCGACCTGGCGCATCTCCTTGGACTTGGGGCGGGACAGATCGAGCAGCCCGTCGACGATGCGCCGGCACCGCTGCACCTCGGTGTCGATGATCTTCAAGTATTCGTCGAAGCCGGCCCGATCGCGCTCGGAGAGATCCTCGGCTCGATGACTCAAGGCCT
>DATFGN010000323.1:0-3537 GCA_035249405.1 Gemmatimonadales bacterium | reverse complement strand
CAAGCGCAGCGGCCGGAACCGGACGACCAACGCCGACCAGCTTCCCGCCGCTGCGGCCTAGACCCTTCCCGGTTCAGGTGGAATCACCTGAACCGGACAAGAAGGGTCTATCCTCAAGAGCTTGGAGCGCGTCGGGCGGCGAAACCGGTATCCACTTTCGCCTGACGCGCTCTAGCTCGAGGACGGCCTGCTGATCTGCGCGCTCGAATGCTTGAGCTTGTCTAGAGCGCCGTGCGAACGCTTGCTGCGGATCACGGTCTTGTCCGGATATTCCACAACCTCGACGTCCGTGAGCCGGTTCAGCCCTCGCAGCCATTCCGCAATCCCGTCGATGCGCACGATGCCCGTCACTTCCGCGTGCGCCGCGTCGAAATCGGCGATGACGATTCTCCGGTTCGAATAGAGATTGAGCTCGACCACCACGAGACCCAGCGGCCGCCGCATGAACCGCAATTCGCCGTCGCGCCACGCCAAGGCCGCGGACAGGTCGATCCTATGCGGCGGGTCGAGCTTGCCCTGGGAATCGTAGCTCACCTGTTCGCCCGGCAGCAGGCGCACCGATTCGGTCGCGCGGCCGTCCGGGCTCTGGGCCGTCACCTCGACCGAGCCGTGGGCGAGCGTCACGACGACCTGGTCTTCGATGCGACCGACGTCGAAGCCGGTCCCCAGGGCCGTCACCCAGCCCGGACCGGTGCGCACACGGAACGGTCTGCGCGGATCCCGCTTCACCTCGAAATACGCCCGCCCGTTCACGACCCGCAGTTCCCGCACGGATCCCATGCGCGCGTCGACCTTGCTGGCGCCCGCCAACGTCATATGGGAGCCATCCGCCAGAGTGATCTGGCGGATCTCGCCGCGGCGGGTCTGGTAGGCGTAGGCCGTGGGGCGCGCCGACGTCGCCCACAGGCCCGACATGTGACCAAACACCAGCACGCCGGCCGTCAGGGCGATGACGGCGGCGATCTGGGCCCACATCAGCCGCCCCGCCCGCGGCAGCCTCGTGCGCCGCCGCCCGCCAGCCGTCCCGAGCGCGCGGGAGAGCTCCGCAAACCGGCTCACGTTGTCGAACAACTGCCTGTGGAAAGGCGAGGCGTTTATCCAGGCCAGCGCCTCCTCGATCGCCTCGGGGGAAGATTCCGGGTCGTGCAGGACGAGGTGCTTTTCGGCGGCGATGTCTTCTTCGACGGCGTGAACGAGTTTCATTTCCACCCGTCCAGTTCTGCATATCGGGACGCGCAGTGCGCCAGCGCGCGCCGGACGTACTTGCGCACCATGCTCTCGGTCACTCCCATGCGGTCGGCGATCGTGCGGTAGTCCAGCCCGTCCAGCTGGTAGGCCTCGAAGGCGCGACGGCACCTGGGCGGCAGTTCCCCGATGAGCTTGCGGACCAGGGCAAGCTCGCTGCGGGCGATGACCACCTGCTCGGTGGACGGCGCCTCGTCGCGCAAGTCGGCGGCGGCGCCGTCCTCGCTCCGGAGCAGGGCGAGCCGTCCGGAGCGGCGGCTGCGCAGGATGTCCGTCGCGAGATTGCGCGCCGTCACGAACAGCAGCGCGGTGAGATTGCTCCCCCTGAGTTTCGTCCGTTGCTCCCAAAGCCGCATGAACGAGAGCTGCGCCGCGTCCTGCGCGTCCGAGGCTTCGCCCAGGCGGTGGGTCAGGTACTGCAGGAGCAGGCCCTGCTTCTCGTCGAAGATCCGCATCAGTTCGGTCTCGACCGCTCCGCGGGCGTGCTCGGCCAGCGAGACGACCTTCGATTCGACCGCCTGCAGGCGTCTGGGATCCCGGCCCATGATGCCCTCCCTCAGACACCAAGAACGTAGCTTACATTCAATTTGGGAATCAGGTGTGGGATACCGAGTAAAGACGAAGGGTGCGGGCCTGCTCGTGCGCAGAGTCCAAAAACAATGCAGTGCTACGTTCGGATGACAGGGCGTCAGGGCCCTGCGGGAGGAACATGGACACAGCGTCACTGGGCTGGCCGAGCCCGCGGCGACGCTTGGCGAGGTGGCTGCTGGCCGCCTGCATAGCCGCTGCGCTGTCCACCCCCGTCAGGGCCGCGGAGCCTAGGACCTTCGACATCAAGCGCGCGCCCTTGAGCGCGGGCCTCATGGAGTTCGCGCATCAGGCCGGCGTTCAGGTCGTCGTGGACGAAGCCAAACTGCGCGGGTTCGCGGCGCGGGAAGTGCGCGGCGTCTACACCCCGCGCGAAGCCTTGCGGCGCCTTGTGGGCGACGTCCGACTGCACGTGGAATGGATCGGCGAGAGGACCGTCGCCGTGCGCGGGATCGCGGATCGGGAAACGCTCACGACGAAACGTCAGGCCGGCGTTCCCGTCGCGCCGGCTGTGGGCGAGACCGCCCCCGCGCTCGTGGAAGTCGTCGTCACGGCGCAGAAGCGCGAGCAGAACCTGCAGGACGTGCCGGTGGCGGTGACCGCGGTGACGGCGGCGACGCTGGCGGCGAACCGCGTCACCGACATCACCGGCCTGACCTCGCTGGCGCCGAACATGACCATCCTGGGCGGGCTGCCGACGATAGGCATGCGCGGCCTGGTCAGCCAGGGGACGGTGGCCGGCCAGGACAAGTCGGTGCCGATCTATCTGGACGGGGTGTCGATGGGCAGCACCCTGGGCTCGGTGTTCGACCTGCCGGACCTGGAGCGGATCGAGGTGCTGCGCGGCCCGCAGGGCACCCTGTTCGGCCGCAATTCGACGGGCGGGGCGATCAGCGTCATCACCCGCAACCCGTCGGGCCACTTCAGCTTCCACCAGGCGCTCACCTACGGGACCTACGACCAGTTCCGCTCCTCGACCCGCATCGAGACCCCCACCTGGGGGGCGTTCAGCGCCTCGCTCAGCTACACCCACGAGGAGTGGACGGGCGAGATCAAGAACCTGGGCGCCGGCACGGTCTGGGACCGCACCGCCGGCGGCAAGGGGATCGCGGTTTCGCCCAAGACGCTGGGCGACAAGAACGCCAACTCCTGGTTCCTGGCGGTGAAGTTCGAGCCGAACGACCGGTTCAACACCGTCTACAAGTTCGACTGGCTGAGGAACCGCACCACCTCGCCGGGCACCGCCCTGGTGGCCTTCACCCCGGAGGCGTCGCTGCCGGCGAGCTTCGCCCCGCTGATCCGGGCGCTGTACAACGCCAATCCGATCCCCATCGCCGGGGCGCACCGGCCCAAGTACGTCAACAACGCCTGGACGACGCCGGGCTACCAGCACGTCTGGGGCCATAACCTGACCAGCAACTGGCGGATCGACGACCACCTGACGGCGAAGAACATCCTCTCCTACCGCCATTCCGCGGGTTGGGTGACGGGGCAGATCACCGGCGCCGGCGGGCTGCGCAACATCTTCCCCTTCCTGGGCCCGGTCGGCTCGCCCTATGCGCTGCTGGAGGCCAACGTCGCCAACAGCGCCGAGCAGTGGAGCGACGAGGTCCAGCTCAACTACGATTCCAAGCTCGTGACGCTGACGGCAGGGGGGATCTACTTCAACCTGCACACCCACGAGGGCGCCCCGCTCGGCATCGC
>DATFGN010000322.1:0-9348 GCA_035249405.1 Gemmatimonadales bacterium | reverse complement strand
GAACCCGTTCATCGTTTCCTTGAAGTTGTACTGGAACTCGGGTCCCCCCGCGACCGTGAGCCCGAACAGCGAGGTCACCGGCACGCTGTCGGGCTGCGTGGCGTAGCGACGCAGATTCGTCATCAGGTAGCGGGAATTGTTCTCGTCGATCTCGTCGAAGGCCACCACCACTTCGCGATCCACGTCTTTGGGCGTGCCATCGGGCCGGGTGGACCCGCGCGCGCTCACGATGATCGGCCCGAGCAGACCGGTCGACAGATCCTGCTGTTCATGCACGTGGGAGTGGTACATCCAGAGGATCGAGCTCATGTCGCCGGAGGCCGGGCCGGCACGCTCGGGAACCGGCCACACATACACGTGGGTGGCGCCCGGTGGGACGGCGTTGCCGGTCAGGTCCCGCTGTCCGGGCCCGGCCGCGTAGGGCGCGCCCTCCGATTGCTTCGTGTAAAACACGCCGTGGGGGTGCATGGAGGCGGCAATGTCGAGGTGGTTCTTGAACACGACCCGGATCGTATCACCGACTTCAGCGCGCAGCAGCGGCCCCAGGATGCCGAGGTATTGCCACTCGGGCGGCCGCGCTTTGAGCCGGGTGAAAGTCGAGTCGGTGTACTCCCGGTAGACCGCCTTGAGGGCGAGCCGCCCGATGTGCCATTTCCCCGGCTCCACGAAGGGACGCTCGATCGAATCGAACGCCTGCCCGGAGACCTGATTGATGCCGCTCGGCGCGTAGTCCCACGTGACCGTATCGGCGGCCACGTAGTAGGTATTGGTCCGGCCCGAGCGGGCCTGTCCGTCGAGCCGCAAGTGGGGGGCGGCCACGACGGTGAAACCGACAAGAACGGCGAGCACGTTACGACGGCACATCAGTTGTCTCCTCAGTAGTCCACCGGTCTCAAATAGAACTCGCCGATCGCCGTCTGCGACAACACCGCCACGGTGGGCAGGCGGCGTTTCCAGTGCGTCGACTCGAGCCGCTGCTCGACGGCCTGAACGACCGTGGCGTCGAACCCCTTAGCCACGAGCTCTTCCGGTCCGTAGCCCGAGATCAGGTAATAGAGGATAGGATCGGCTTGCTGATAGGTGAAGCCATAGTCTCGCTCGGTCTGCTGGCCGGGGATCAGGTCGGGCGTGGCAGGTTTGTCGAGGATTTCGTCCGGGACACCGACGTGGCGCGCCAGCGCCCACACCTGGGTCTTGAAGACGTCGCCCAGGGGGTTCACGGGCGGGGCATCGTCGGCGTGCCAGGTGAAATAGCCGAGCAGCCGCTCCGACTTGTTGCCGGTGCCGATGGGCAGCGCCTGGTGCTTGGCCGACAGGTCGAACAACACGATCATGCGCTCGCGCGCCATCACGTTGCCGGCGCGCTTGGGATCGGGATCGGCCTCCCCGATCGCCTGCACGTAGCCGTCGACCGCGGCCGTGATGTCGACCGTGAGTGACGGGATGCCGAGCTTGTCGATCACCAGCTGGGCGTGCGACAGGCTCTCGGGACTCGAGGTGCGATACGGCATGCGCACGCCGATGACGTTGTCCTTGCCGAGCGCCTCGGCGGCGAGAAAGGCGGTGAGGGCGGAGTCGACGCCGCCCGAGATGCCGAGGATCCCTTTCTTGAAGCCGCGCCGGCGCACGATCTCGTCCTTCAGGAAGCTGACGAGCCATTGCTGCGCCAGCGGGCAATCGATGGCGAGCGGGTCGGGCTCGCCGGCGGCGCGACGGAAGACATGAACTGAAAGCGAAGGGGAGCGGGGAGCGGGGAGCGGTTTGCTCCCTGCGCCGTTCGTTGCTGGATCGAACTTGACCGGCTTCGCCTTGCCGCTCCCCGCTCCCCGCTCCCCCTTCCCCAGACCTTTCGTCAGAATCGGAAGCGCACTCTGAAGGTCGGCCAAGAGCGGAGAATCCGCCCGGGCGTGGGTCAACTGGTCGAGATCGAGCTCGGCCGTGACCAGGCCTTCCTCGAAGAGCGGTCCCCTCACGACGATCTCGCCCATCGGGTCGACGACGACCGATGCGCCGGGGAATCCCTTGCCGCCTTCGAAGCCCACCAGGTTCGCGAGCACGACGAACACGCCGTGCTCCTCGGCGATGCCCCGCACGACGCGCTCCCAGCGCACCATGCTGGCCGGCAAGCGCGTGCCGCCCTCGTCCACGCCGGTCCCGCGCGCCGGGGAGGCACTGGGCACGAGGATGACCTGCGCCCCTTCGAGCGCCGCGATGGTGCCGGCCAGGCTGTGCCAGGCATCCTCGCAGATGAGGATCGCGGCGCGACCCCAGGCAGTGTCGAACGCGCGCACGCCTTCCTGGCCGCGGTCCACGAAGCGTTCTTCGTCGAACACGCCGTAGGTGGGCAGGAACACCTTGCGATGTACGTGCCGCACCGTGGACGCTTTGCCGCCGAGGGTCGCGTAGAGACAGGAATTGTGGAAGTGATTCTGGAATCGCTCGTAGAACCCCACCGCCACGTCGACCGGTCGGCGGTCGGGCGGTCGGGCGGTCGGGCGGTCGGGGTGTCGGGACGCCCGATATACCCGATCCAAGTCCTGCAGCAACGTGCCAGCCGTCACCGCGACTTCTTTCACACCGCCCTCGACGAAATACCCCGAGGTGGCTGTCTCCGGGAACACGACCAGGTCTGGCCGTGGATCGAGCAGCTCGGCCTGGCCCAAGACCGCCCCGATGCGCTCGATGTTCTGGGCGTACTCGCCCTTGGTGGGGCGGAACTGGCTGACAACTAGCCGCATGAGGGGAAAGATAGTACCGCCGAAAAAGGCGTGGTGCGTGGTGAGTGGTTCTATCCTGCCAGGGCAACTAGATTGCGACCAGGCGATGGAGTTCGCCCTTGAACCGCCGATCGACCGGCTGATGACTCCTACCCAACGACGCTCGGGAGGAGTTTTTTTCATGTCCATGACCGTCTGGTACATCGCTATCGGTGGCGTCGCCGGAACTCTGGCGCGCTACTACCTGCAAGGCTGGATCCAGCCTCGCGCCGGCGTCTTCCCACTCGGCACCCTGGTGATCAACATCGCCGGCTCACTCACGCTTGGCTTCGTCATCCGATATGCCACCGGCTCCACCGTCATGCCCCCTGAAGTGCGCGCGGGACTCACGATCGGCTTCTGTGGTGCATTCACCACCATGAGCACGTTCGGCTACGAGAGCATGGCCTTGCTGGGCGACGGCGAGTATGTGCGGGCCGGGGTGTACATGGGTGGCACGGTGCTCGGCTGCCTGGCCGCGGTGTTGGTTGGGACTGTGCTGGCCGAGAGATTGCTTTGAACCACATACCACTCACCACGCCTTTCTTGACCGAGAGGCTCTCATGACGCAACGATTCAAGGGCGAGCGCACGCTGATGCGCATCTTCATCGGCGAAAGCGACCGCTATCAGGGCCGGCCGCTGTACCAGGCGCTGGTGGAGCGGCTGCGGGAGAAGGGGCTGGCCGGCGCGACGGTGCTGCGCGGCGTCGCGGGTTTTGGCGCTTCGAGCACCGTGCACACCGACAAGGTGTTGCGCCTCTCCCTCGATCTTCCGATCATCATCGAGGTCGTCGAAACCGAGGATGCGATTCAGGGGATCATTCCCGACCTGGACGACATGATCGGAGGAGGGCTGATCACGCTCGAGCGGGCTCGGGTGATCATGTACCGGCCCGGCACCTTGCGCGCGAGTGAGCGCGAGCTGCACCGCATCGAAGGGCTCGAGCCCGATGAATAGGCCAGTGGCCATTCTGCTCGCGTGCTTCGTGGTGCTGAGCGTCGCTGTGGCGGCCGGGTGGCTGGTGCCGTTGGATGCCGCGGCCACCAACGCGATGGCGGCGATCCGCTCGCCCCTCCTCACCGAGGTCGCGGCCAACTTCACCGCCCTGGGCAGCGCGCCCGTCGTGGCAGCCGGCGTGCTGGTGGCCGTGCTCTACTGCGTCGCGTCGGCCCGCCCTCGCTACGCCCTCGCCATCCTCGGCACACCGGTCGCATTTCTCCTGTGCAGCCTGGTCAAGCTCGGAGTGCAGCGCCCGCGGCCCACCGAAGCGCTGATCGTGGTGCCCGCGACCTTCTCGTTTCCGAGCGGTCATGCCGCGGTCGCGACCGCGCTGTTTCTCACCCTGGCCGTGCTCGCGGCACATGGGGAGCGGCGCACGGGACCGCGGCGGGTGATTATCGGGGCGGGGCTCGCGATCGCGCTGATCGTGGCGTGGAGTCGGGTGTACCTCGGGGTGCACTACTTCAGTGATGTAATCGGGGGGATGTTGTTGGGAGCGGCGGGGACAGTTGCGGCTCTGCTAGTTGTAAGACGGGCAGACAGAGGCGAAGAGGCTAAGGCGCTTAGCGGTTCTCAGTGATCAAAACACAGACATCAGACGTCGGACATCAGACATCGGTCTTAGCTGACGTCTGATGTCTGATGTCTGATGTCCTAGATCCCAGAAGACCCAAGACGTAGGTTCCAACGATCACCGCGAGCGCGATGGCGGTCGATTGCGGTTGAGCCAAAACCGCCCCAACGAACAGCGCCACATACATCAAGACAAAAGCGACGGGCAGCACCGGATAGAGCGGGACGTGAAAGGGCGCCCCGGGCTCACGGCTGCGCAACACGAGCAGGCTCAATACGGCGATCGAGTCCACGACCAGCACGAGGGTGATCGTGAGCGCCAGCAGCGAATCGAATGATCCCGTCACCGCCAGGCCCATGGCCACCAGGCCGACGAAGAGCATCGCGACCCACGGCGACCCGCCGGCATTGACGCGGGCCAGTGCGGCGGGGCCGAGCCCTTCGCGGGCCAGTCCAAAAATGACGCGCGGCGTGACGAAGATGTTGCCGTTGAGGGACGCCAGGACGACGAGCAGGGCCAGGCCGGCGAACAGGGTCCCGGCGCCGCTGCCGAACAGCACGGCCATGACGTCCGCCGCGACGAGCTTCGAGCCCGCGATCTGATCGAACGGCAGCACCTGGAAATACGCGACGTTGAGCAGCAGGTAGAGCACTGTGACGATGGCGATGCCGCCCAGGAAGATCCGCGGCAAATTCCTTCCCGGGTCTACCACCTCTTCGGCGATCTTCCCCGCGTCCAGGTACCCGTAGTAGGTCCAGATCACGGCCTGGAACGCGACCACCAGGGCGCCACCCATTGCCGATCCTTGCGGTGCAGTCGCGAGCGGCGTGGCCCAGCCGGCGCCGGTCCCGCGCCACAGCGCAGCCACGATCACCGCCGCCAACGCCAGCACTTTCGTGGCGGTGGAAATGTTCTGGACCCACTTCCCGGAGGCCACGCCGCTCAAATTGATCAGGGTGAACAGGCCGATGAGTCCGACGCCCAGGACCTTGGCCTGTCCTGCTGAGGCGCCCAGCAGCCGGCCCAGGTATTCGCCGCACACGACGCCGATGGCGGCGATCGCCGCCGTGTAGATCGCGATCCCTTCGACCCAGCCCACCACGAAGCCGGCGCGGGGCCCAAATGCCGCGCGCGCGTACACGTACTTGCCGCCGGCGCGCGGGTAGCGGGTGGCGAGCTCGGCGAAGATCAGCGCACCGCTGAACGCGATGACGCCGCCGATGGCCCAGATGACGAGGGTGAGGGTGGGTCGGCCGAGCTGTGCGGCGACCGAGCCGGGAGTGCGGAAGATTCCCGACCCCACCATGATGCCGATGACCATGGCGAGGCCATCCCGAACGCGCAGCGACCGTTTGAGCTCGAGCATCGGAGCCCAAACGGTCGCCCGCTTCACGGAGCGGCGCTAGTGGCTAATGGCGCCGCGTGCCGCTGTTGGAAGGCTTCGATCCCCCGGAGCTACGCGATGGGGTCGACGACCGCGGGGTCGATGCCCGCGGCTGGGAGACTGTGCGCCGGCCCCCATCCGAAGACTTGGGACGTGAGACGGTGCTGCCACCATTCCCTTCCGATGACCTGGGTCGCGAGGCCGTGCTGCGATCCGAGGCCTTGGGCCGCGAGACCGTCGTCGTGGACGGTGTCTCCCGACGTCGTGGTGTGAAATCGGCGCCAGGATCCCGGTTTCGACCCGTCGTCACGACTGGAACCCGATCGCCGGCACGGGCCGGAGTTCTCGGGAACCGGTCGCGGGGCAGCACGAGCGGTGGCGGCGGCACCGGCCGCTTGAAGCTCAATGTGCCCGTGGAGCGGGCCGGCACGTATCCATAGGTACGCCGGTAGCCGAAGCAGAACGGATCGTAGTAGCAGGAGTACCGGTACGGCCGGCTGTAGACGTAATCGTAGTAGTACGGGTCCGAGTAATACGGATAGTACGCATCATAATAGAAGGGATCGCAGTCGTACGGATCGTAGTACGCGTCGAAGTACCCGCAGCGATAGCGAGCCCCGTAGTAGCGGCCGTACCCGAAGTGCAGCGACGGGCCATACCCGTAGTGGCGATAGGTGTACCGCTCGGCGCCTTCGACCGAGTACCCGACCACGTCGTAATCGAAGTGCGTCGAGTCGGCCATCGCGCTCACGATATCCAGCAGACCCGCTTCGGGATCCTCGGTCATGCGGTCCGCGCCGAGCACGCGATAGTCCCAATGATCGCCGCGCGTGAAGCGGGTGAACTGGAACGGATCGTCGGACCGCGCCGCCAGCACCGTCCCCGCCCCGCTGCGGTCGTCCACGAAGAACGTTTCGCGCCCGCCGCGTCCCGGCAGCTCGTAGTCCCGGCCGCCGCGGATGAAGTTGTCGTCGCCTGGATCGAGCGGGAACAGCACGCGCACGCGGCCATCGGCGTCGGCGCGCAGCACGATCACATAGCCGTCCTCGACCAGGCGCAGCCGAACCTTGGCTCGGTCGCCACGCTCGAAATCGCCACCAGAATTAAGGGAGACCCGAATGGGGGGGTCGGTGGATTGAACGGCCGGCGTGGCGGTCAGTACCGCCAGCAACGCTAGTATCATGAGGTCCTCCTGCTCGGACGGCCTACCTACAGGACAAGAATCGGGCCGAGCTGGTTTCGCTACAAGCCTCGGCCCGAAGCGTCCCTTTCAGGGGACACCTGCGTCCCACAGCCTCCCTCCGCGCTTCAGTTTCGCTCGGGGTGGTGCTCGTCGTGCCCGGGCTCGGCCTGCCGGCGCCGCATCTCCCCCATCTGGCCCATGTGCATGCGCATCGCATCCACCCAGCCTTCCACGCGACCCCGCTGCAGGTCGGTCAGCGCGCCGCGGGCCTGCGCGGCGGCGGACAACATGGACCAGTGGGCCCGGCCCATGGCCTGCTGCATCGCTTGAAAGTGCTGTTTCATTGAGTTGGTGTCGGGGGTAGCGGCCTTCATTGCTGTGGAGAGGGCCTCCATGTGAGTCTGCATCTCCGTGTGGGCCGCGTCGTGCGCCGTCTTCATCGCGTCACGCAGAGCCGTGAGGCGCGTGACCTGTTGCGGCGTGAGCTCGAGTGCGTCCTTGCGCGACAGCAGATGCTCGGGGTTGAACGCCATGCCCCGCATCATCGGCTCCATCATCCCCATGCCCATCATGTGCTCCATCATCCCCGGCTGCTTGCTGTGCATTTGCATCATGCCGGGCTCCATGGGCATGGCGTGCTTCCGGGCGCTGTCGGGTTGCTGCGCCGCGAGCGGCGCCGCGGCGGCGAGCGCCACGAACATTCGCATCACATTCATGCTTCCCTCCTGATATCGTTCGGACTACGTTGAGCGTGGGACGGCCTTTCATTGTACGTGCAGCTGGTTCACCCCGTTGTTACAAAGGAATGAAGGTTCTGTCATGAGCGAACTGCTCGACGCCATCGCCGGCGTCGCCAACGCCGCCGAGCCGGTTCCCGGCCTCGTCACGGGGGGCCAGCCGCAACAGCCCCATGTGGCCGCGCTCAAACGAGCCGGCTGCGCCCTGGTGCTCGACTGCCGGGATCCGATGGAGCCACGTCCGGTCCGCGAGCCGGAGGACATCGAGGCCGCCGGGATCGAGTACGTGAGCATTCCGGTCGGGCACTCACGGGGCGACGACGATACGCTGCGGCGCATCCGGGAACTGATGCGGGCCAACGTCGGGAAGCGCAAGGTGTTCTACCATTGCGCCAGCGGAAACCGGTGCGGCGCGACGCTGATCCCGTTTCTGATGCTGGACCAGGAGTTCACCGAGGACGAGGCGGTGAACGCCGCGATGCGCATGGGAACGCGGAACGCGGAGCTGATTGAGTGGGCGTTGGACTACGTACGGAAACTGGAACCGCGAGTCTAGGCTTTCGGCTCTTCCCTGCCCCCTGCATGACGGTGCCAGTACATGCGCATCTCGCTGATCTTGCCGTTCTTGGTCTCACAGAAGATGGCGCCGCGCGCGTCGACCCACTCGCCGGTGCGGCGGCGCCGGAAGGTGCAGCGGAACTCGGTGGCGAACCAGGGGCCGACGGCGAAGATTTCTCCGGACCGGAAGGACGTTTCGGCCTGGGTCATGGGCAGGTCCTGCCAGTAGGCGCGGATGGCGCCGATCCCCGTATCCTTCTTGCTGAACGGGGTTTCGAGAAACACGGCGTCGGGCGCGAACACCGAGCAGATCTGGTCCACGTCGGCCTTCTCCCAGCCCGTGCCGAACGTGTCGATGAGCTCGCGGTAGGGTTCTGTCATGGCGCCGAATATACCGAGATCCGGAACACCCGGTCGAGGCGTACGTAGAAGGAACCATCCATGGAGAGGAGCGCACCATGCTGAAACGCTTTCTGGCCTCCGCCGCCGCCGTCGTGCTGTTTGCCATGCCGTTGTCGGCACAGGCAGCAGCACAAAATCAGGGCGACAAGGTCACGCTCACCGGAACGGTGATCGACGTCAATTGCTACGTGACGCACCAGCAGGCCAGCGCCGGCCACAAGGCCTGCGCCGTGGCGTGCGCCAACAAGGGCGTCGGGCTCGCCATCCTATCGAGCGACGGCACGGTCTACATGCCGGTAAGCTCGAAGCCGGCCGATCCGCAGAACTCGCGGCTGGTGCAGTTCGCCGAAGGCAAGGTGAAGGTCACCGGAACCCATCGTATGGTCTCCGGCCTTCATACGATCGAGATCGAGACGGTCGAAGCGGCGAGCTGAGCTCGATGCGTTACGTGTCGGCGGGGGGCGCCGTCGCCCTGCTGGTGACGGCGTTCGCCTGCCGAGGGGGTGGGGGTGAGTCCAACGGTCTCACCCTGCTTTTTTTCAACCGTTATCCCGCGGCCGTGCTGAACGATCGATCCTGGGCCGCCGATCCCGACCACAGCCGACTCATCGCCTTCGACCGCAATCTGCGGCCGGTCCGGGTCATCACCAGCTCGGCCCTGGGGCTGCCGATGGCCGTCTCGGCATACCGGCAGCGACTGCTGGTCACCGAGCAGACCGGCGATGGCGTGCTGCTGGACACTGCGGGCACGCT
>DATFGN010000321.1:0-8560 GCA_035249405.1 Gemmatimonadales bacterium | reverse complement strand
GAGCGAGATACGCGTTGAGGGTAGTGTCGTCGGTCGGGAGGAAATACGACAACAGGTGCAGCTCGCCCCAGGGGGCGCGGACGCTGAACTCGCATCCCGTGATGACCCGGACCCCCAATCGTTGGCCGGCCGCGGCGGCCGCTTCGACGCCGCCCAGCGTGTCGTGATCGGTGAGGGCGAACGCGCTCAGTCCGACGGCATGCGCGTGCTCGGCGACCGCCGCGGGGTCAACCTGACCATCCGAAGCCGTGGAGTGGCAATGCAGGTCAACGTGCGCCGTATGCGCTCTCCGGAGCGGTCCAGGCCGGTTGCGACTGGCGGAACAACTCCAGGAGCTGCCCTTCTGAGAGCTCGCTCAGCGAGGCGTCGGTTCGTCTCACGCCGGTGGGGTTATAGCGCGTGAAGCGGCGCTTGCGATCCGGACCGGTGCCGAGCTCGAACGTCAGCCCGTACTGGTCCTGTCCGTAGACCGTGATGCGACCGGAGGGCGTGACTTCCCACCGCTGCCCGTCGATGACCAGGATGCGACGCGCCATGCTAGGCCTCCATCGCCGCGCTGGGGATGGCGACTTCGGACCATAGCTCCCAGGCATCGGGCGCGTAGGTGACGAGACTCTGCAGCCGCTTTTCGAGCTTCGTCTCCTCCGGCAGGCGCGAAGCCTGGGCCCGATGCGACATCTCCGTGGGACTCTCGGAGAACTCGATGAACAACCGCGGATCCTTGGCGTTGCGAAACAGCCAGATGCGCTGGCCGCGCGCGTCGGCGAACTGGGCCAGCTCGCGCAACGTGGCGAGATAGTCGGCCTCGTTCGCGGCCGCGACGCGGACTCGCGAGGCGGTCAACACCTTCGGCATGGTCACACGGCTCCTTCCGGGAATTCCTGCAGTGTTTTCTTCACGTCCGCGAGGAACTTGTCGGCATCGGCGCCGTCCACCACACGGTGATCGTAGGCCATCGTGAGCATCCCCATGGTGCGGATCGCCACGGCGTCGCTGCCGTCGGTCCCGGTGATGACCTTGGGCCGCTTTTCGATCGTCCCTACGCCGAGAATCGCCACCTGGGGCTGGTTGATGATCGGAATGCCCGCGTACGGGCCGAATCCCCCCGGATTGGTGATCGTGAACGTGCCGCGCTGGATGTCGTCCGGCGATAGCTTCTTGGTCCTGGCCCGCTCGCCCAGGTCGTTGATGGCGCGCGCCAGGCCGAGCAGCGACAGCTCGTCGGCGTGCTTGATCACGGGCACGATGAGCCCCCAGTCGAGCGCGACGGCGATCCCGATGTTGATGTCGCGTCGATAGATCGTGTTCTCGCCCGACACGGCCGCGTTGACGATACGATGTGTGCGCAGGTTTTCGGCGCACGCCTTGGCGATGAACGCGAGGAACGTGAGGTTCACGCCGCGTTCGGCATAGGACTGCTTGTGCTTGGCGCGCAGCTGGGCGACCCGCGAATAGTCGATTTCAAAGAAGCTGGCGACGTGCGCCGACACGCGTCGCGACATGATCATGTGATCCGCGGTGATGCGCCGGATCTTGGACCACGGCTGCACTTCATCTCCCGGCCAGGCTTCCACTACCGGATGCTCGATCGGACCGGCCGCCGAGGGCCCGCGGGCCGCAGCGGGCAGCGCGACCGGACCGCGCTCGATGAAGCCGAGGATGTCGTGCTTGGTCACGCGGCCCGCGAACCCGGTCCCGGGAATCTGCGAGATGTCGAGTTGATGCTCGGCCGCGATCTTGCGAACCAGGGGTGTCGACCGGCGCCGCAAACGCTCCTCCGCCGTCTCGGCACCGTCACCCTTGGAAGGGCCGGGGCCTGGGGGACGGGGGACGGGGGGTGCCGTAACTGAAGTCGCAGCCACAGGCGCAGGAGTCGGTGCCGGTTTCGCGGCCGGCGCAGGAGCTGGAGTCGACGCCGGCTTCGGAGCGGGGGCTGCCGGAGCCGCGGCGCCCGCCTCGGTCTCGATCACGGCGACGAGCGTCTGCACCGGCACCGTTTGCCCTTCCTGCACCTTGATCTCGGCGAGCGTCCCGGCCGACGGCGCTGGGATCTCGGCATCGACCTTGTCGGTCGAGATCTCGAACAGCGGCTCGTCGCGCTTGACGGCATCGCCGACCTTCTTGAGCCACTTGCTGAGCGTGCCCTCGGCGATGGACTCGCCCATTTGGGGCATCAGAACGTCAATGCGAGCCATAACGTCTCCAGAGATGCGCCATCAGCTGTCAGCTTTCAGCCAAGCTGAAGGCTGATGGCTGATAGCGCCTTTCAGTATTGCGCCAACCATCGGGCAGCTTTGATAATATCGTCAGTCTGAGGAAGCACGAAGTCTTCCAGGGTCGGCGCATACGGCAGCGGCACGTCGTGCGCGGTGACGCGCGCGATGGGACCGTCGAGCCATTCGAAGGCCTGCTCGTTGATGCGCGCCGCGATCTCGCCCGCCACCCCGCCCGTGCGGGTGTCCTCGTGCACGATCAATACCTTATTCGTCTTCCTTACGGTCGCCATGATCGCGGCATCGTCGAGCGGCAGCAGCGTTCGCAGGTCGATGATCTCGACCGACAAACCATCTTCCTTGGCCAGTTGCTCGGCAGCTTCGAGCGCCTTCCACACCGTGGCGCCGTAGGTGATGATCGACAGGTCGGTGCCTTCACGGGCCAGGCGCGCCTCGCCGATCGGGGTCAGAATCTCCTCACCCTCGGGCAGCGTCTCCTTAATGCGCCGGTACAGCCACTTGTGCTCGAGATAGATGACCGGATCCTCGTCGCGAATCGATGCCTTGATCAACCCCTTCGCGTCTCGCGCCGTGGACGGATAGACGATTTTCAATCCCGGCGTATGGAAGAATGCGGCCTCGGGGTTCTGCGAGTGAAACGGGCCGCCGCGGACATACCCGCCGCAGGGGCCACGCACCACGATCGGCGTAGAGAGCCCGGCCCGATAGCGGGCGGTCGCGACGTAGTTGGTGAGCATGTCGTAGGCGCACGAGATGAAGTCGATGAACTGCATCTCCGCCACCGGGCGCAGCCCCATGTGCGCGGCACCCGCCGCCGCCCCGACGATCGCCGCTTCCGAAATCGGTGTGTCGATTACGCGTGCCGCACCGAACTGCTTCTGAAATCCGTCGGTGACCTTGAACGCCCCACCGTAGGCGCCGATGTCCTCACCCAGCATGAAGACGCGATCGTCGCGCTCCATCTCCTCCCAAAGACCCTGGCGCAGCGCTTCGAGAAAAGTGATTTCGGCCATCTAGAGCTCCCGGAACCACAGCCGCTCGGCGGCCGCAGGGTTGATGTAGACGCCGGGAAGCGCGGTTTCCGGCAGCGGCAACGGATCGTCCACGCACGCGTCGGTCGCCTGATCGACCTCGTCCTTTACCGAGCGATCGATGTCGGCGAGCTCCGCGGCCTCCGCCCAGGCGTTGTCGAGCAGCAGTTTCGCGAACCGATCGACCGGATCGTTCTGCTGCGCCCAGCGCTCGATCTCGTCCTTGGGCTGATAGGACTGGTCGTCGTGCTCGGCGTGCCCTTTGCGGCGATACGTCTTCACCTCGATGAAGTGCACCCCTTTGCCACGCCGCGCCCGCTCGACGGCGTGCTTGGTCGCCGCGTACACGGCGAGCACGTCGTTGCCGTCGACCGTCACGGCAGGCACGCCGTACCCTTTGGCCTTCTCGGCCAGATCCTTCACGGCGTATTGCTTCTCGGGCGGCGTCGTGTATGCCCAGTGGTTGTATTCCCCAATCACCACGAGCGGGCAGCGCTGCACCGCGGCGAAATTCAGTCCTTCGTGAAACGAGCCGGTGGAGGTCGCCCCGTCCCCGACGTAGACCAGGCCCACGCGCGGCTCCCCACGCATCTTGAAAGACAATGTGATCCCCGCCATCACGGGCACCATGTCGCCCAGATGGGATATCTGGCCCAGGTAGCCCTTCTCGAGATCGTTGAAATGGACGTTCAGCTCGCGGCCGTGGGTGGGGCCCTCCGCCTTCGCCATGTATTGCCGGAGAATCTCGATCGGCTTGGCGCCCATCACGAGCATCGAGCCAAGGTTGCGGATCAACGGGGAGAGAATGTCCCGATGGCGGCCGCGCTCCAGCGCGTAGGCCGAGGCCACCGATTCCCCTTCCTGTCCGAGCGAGCGGAATAACCCCCCGATCACCTTGCTCTGGCGGTACAGTGCCACCAACCGCTCCTCGAGAGTCCGCGTCAGGCGCAGAAACCGGTACAACTCCAGGAGCTGCGGCCGTTCGAGCTCGGCCGGCAGCGCAGGGATCTCGGATCGCGCCTCGGGTATGGAATGGAGGGGCATGAGGCTAAATTATAGTGGGCGGGAAAGTTGGGTGGGGGCCCGAGCAGAATCAAGGAGTTCTGGGCAACTATGGCGAGCGCGAAGTTCAAAGTGATCGGCATGACCTGCGGCCACTGCCGTCAGAAGGTCGAGCAGGCGCTGACCCAGATCGCCGGCGTGTACACGGCCGTGGTCGATTTGCACGACGGGAATGCCGAAGTGGACTTCAACGACGATTCGGTGACGGTGCAGCAGCTCGTCGCGTCGGTGGCCCAGGCCGGATACGAAGCCAGATTGATCGGCTAGTACGCGCCGCGCAGCTCGTGCGTGGGCTCAGTCTGACGGTGGACTTCAGCCAAAAAGCGCTTGGCCAGCCGGTCGAGCTCCGACTCCCCGACCTGATCGGTCTCCACGTCGACGAACGTGTAGTGCCCGCCCTCCGCTTTCGCAGCCACCGCCACCTTGCCGAGCCCACCGCGAAACGTCAGCCGACGCGCCGATTCCTCGGACGGAGCGAGCCGCGCCCCGAAATACGCTTTGGCGCTGGCCAGCACGCTCGCCGGTGACAATGTCGTCCTATGGAAGTATCGCATGTCGCTCCTGTCCCGGGGTCACGCCGCCCATGAAGGAGTGTAGCGCCGCAGGCGGAGGCTGTTCAAGACCACGCTGAGACTCGACCAGGCCATCGCGGCGCTCGCCATGACCGGCGAGAACAGCAAACCAATGAATGGATACAACGCGCCCGCGGCGATGGGGATGCCGAGCAGATTGTAGATGAAGGCCCAGAACAGATTTTGTTTGATGGTCGCGAGCGTCCGGCGCGACAGCTCGACCGCGGTCACGACCCCGCGCAGGTCGCCACGCACCAGCGTCACATCGGACGCCTCCATCGCGACGTCGGTGCCCGTCCCGATCGCGATCCCGACGTCGGCCTGAGCCAGCGCCGGCGCGTCGTTGATGCCGTCCCCCACCATGGCAACCGGGCCGCCCTGGCGCTGCGCCTTCTTCACCAGATCGGCCTTCTGTGACGGCAGCACCTCCGCGATCACATCCGTGATCCCGACTTCCTTCGCCACGGATTGCGCCGCCGCCCGCGAGTCGCCGGACACCATCTGCACGGTCAGCCCCATGGCATTGAGCCGCGACACCGCGTCTCGAGCCGTCGGTTTCACGGGATCGGAGATCGCGATGATCGCGTGCACGGTGTTGTTGACGACGACCACGATCGGCGTGCGCTGCTGCGCCGACAGCCGGTCGGCGTCCTGGGAGAGGCTGCCAAGCTCGAGGCTGCGCTCCCGCGCATGGCGCGCCGAGATGACCTCGACGATGCGCCGGTCGACCGTGCCGCGGACCCCCCGCCCCTCCATAGCCGCGAACTTCTCCA
The DNA here is from genome assembly GCA_035249405.1 of Gemmatimonadales bacterium. Taxonomy (GTDB): domain Bacteria; phylum Gemmatimonadota; class Gemmatimonadetes; order Gemmatimonadales; family GWC2-71-9; genus DASTHG01. Next base: position 2,888 of record DATFGN010000321.1, on the reverse strand, counting down.
CCGGCAGCAGCAGCACCATGCGATCGGTGGCCGCCCGAACGATGGCCTGGGCGATGGGGTGCTCGGAGCGCTGCTCCACTGATGCCGCCCAGCGCAGCACCTCACCGGTCGCCACGGCGCTGCCGTCGGGCTTGCGGGCGGCGACGACATGGGTGACGGTGGGTTTGCCTTCCGTAATGGTTCCGGTCTTGTCGAGGAGCACGGTCTTCACCTTCGACAACCGCTCCAGCGCCAGGCCGCCCCGAATCAAGACGCCTTGCTCGGCGGCACGCCCGGTGGCCACGAGAATGGCCGTCGGGGTCGCCAGACCGAGCGCGCAGGGGCAGGCGATGATCAACACCGTGACGAACGCGATCGTCGCAAACAGTACCTCCGGCGCGGGACCGAGGTTGAACCACGCGAGGAAGGCCGCGATCGCGATCGCGATGACGACCGGGACGAAGATGCCGGCCACGCGGTCGGCCAGACCCTGGATCGGGGCCTTGGACGACTGCGCGTCCTCTACGAGCCGGATGATCTGGCCGAGCGCGGTATCCTTGCCCACGCGCGTCGCCCGGAAGGTGAAACTGCCGGTGGTATTGAGGGAGCCGCCGATGACCTCGTCCTCCGGCTTTTTCACGACCGGCATCGGCTCACCCGTCAGCATCGACTCGTCCACCGCCGAGCCGCCTTCGGTGATGATCCCATCGGCCGGAACGCGCTCGCCGGGTTTGACGATCACGAGGTCACGCTCTTCGACGGCCGCGACGGGGACGTCCTGCGAGACCGTACCGCGCATCACGTGCGCCAGCGCGGGACGGAGTCCGGCCAGCTGCCGGATCGCCGCCGAGGTTCGCCCCTTGGCGTGCGCCTCGAGCAGGCGACCGAGCAGGATCAGCGCGATGATGGCGGCGACGGCTTCGTAGTAGACGTCGGCCGGGAGCCCGGCGCCCGCGAAAACGCCCGGCACGAGGGTCGCGGCCAGAGAATAGAGGAAAGCCGCTCCCGTACCGACCGCGATCAACGTGTTCATGTCGGCCGTGTGGTGGCGGAATCCCGACCAGGCCCCGACGAAGAATTGCCGGCCACACCATACCAGCACGGGCGCGGTGAGGACGGCGAGCACGATGCGTACGCGCTCCGGGTGCTGGGCCAGGCGCGCGCCCAGACCGCCCGTGCGCAGCTTCATCGCGAGCGGCATGAGCAGCCGACCCAGCACGTCGATGCGGCCCACGGTTTCGTGCGACGTATCGCCGGCCATCAAGAACATGCCGCCCAGCATCGCGACGCCCGCCACGAACGCGGCGAGCGCGAACTTCCAAGTCAGCTCGCGCACCTCGCGCTCGCGCGCCAGGCGCTCGCGTTCCACCGGATCTTCGGCCGCGATCGGCTCCGCGGTCTGGAACCCCGCGGTGCGCACGGCCTGTTCCAGCTGCTCCGCGGTCACGACCCCCGGGACGTAGGTGACCGTGACGATCTCGGTCGCCTGGTTGGCCGCGGCACGGATCACCCCGACGATCTGCCCCAGCTCGCGCTCCAGACCCGCGACGCTGGGCGCATAGTGGAGGTCGATGACACCGAAGCGGACCGTCGCCTGCCCGCACTGGTACCCGGCGTCGCGCACCGCCTGGGCCAGCCGCCCCACGGCCGTCTGCGCGTCGTCGTATTCGACGGCCGCCTTGGCGGTAGCGTAGTTCACGCTCGCGCCGGAGACGCCCGGCGCCCGCCCGAGTGCCTCCTGCACGGTCGCGGCACAGCTGGCGCAGCTCATGCCCTCGATCGGCAGGGTGACCCGTTGTTTAGCCATGGGACGGATGCGGCGAGGCGGCGGTACGGCGGCCCGCGCCGGCAGGCTCGACCACGAGCAGTCCTTTCAGCATCGACATGCCACAGCGAAAGGGATACTCCCCGGGCTCGGTGGGCGTGAACTCGATAGGGGTGGTTTCGAAGGCGGGGAGACGGGCATTGATGCTGAAGTGCTCGAACACCACCCGCTCGGAGCAATCCGCCGTCTCATCCCGATAGAAGAGCAGGCGCACCGGCTTGCCCGCCTGCACGAGGATGGTGTCGGGGGAGTATCCACCTTTGACGGTGATCGCGATTTCCTGCACGCCACGGGTCTGGCGCGCCACGGTTGCCGGGCGACGGGAGAACAGGAAATACCACACCACCCAGACCATGGCCGCCAGCCCAAGCGCGTTGACGACGAGCTGCGCCGCGGTCATGCCGGCGGCTTACTTGACCTCGATCCGCATCGCGTAGAAGGACCGCCACACGAACACGACCGAGACCGCCAGGAACACGCCGGCCAGGACTTGCGCCAGGGTTCCGCCTTTGGCGGTGAGCGAGACGGCGAGCTCCACGGCGAGCAGCCCGAACAGGGTGGTGAACTTGATGATCGGATTCATGGCGACGGACGACGTGTCTTTGAACGGGTCGCCCACGGTGTCGCCGACGACCGTCGCGTCGTGCAGCGGGGTCCCTTTTTCCTTCAGCACGGTTTCGACGACCTTCTTCGCGTTGTCCCAGGCGCCGCCGGCATTGGCCATGAAGATGGCCTGGTACAACCCGAACAGCGCGATCGAGATCAGGTACCCGATGAAGAAGTACGGCTCGACGAACGCGAACCCGAGCGTGGCGAAGAAGACCGTCAGGAAGATGTTGAACATCCCCTTCTGCGCGTACTGCGTGCAGATCTCCACCACCTTCTTCGAGTCGGTGATCGAGGCCTTCTCCACTCCCTCGAGCTTGATGTTGGCCTTGATGAACTCGACGGCGCGGTAGGCGCCGGTGGCTACCGCCTGCGTGGCCGCGCCGGTGAACCAATAGATAACCGCGCCGCCAGTAATCAGTCCGAGGAGGAACGGCGGGTGAAGAATCGACAAGTTGGCAATGAATTCCGGCTGTAA
>DATFGN010000320.1:0-4169 GCA_035249405.1 Gemmatimonadales bacterium | reverse complement strand
CCAAAGCGCCCACGAGGCCGATGCCCACGCCCACGAGCATCATCACCGACACCTGGCGCAGAATCATGACGCGCACGCGCTGCGCGTCCGCTCCCAGCGCCATGCGCACGCCGATCTCGCGGGTGCGCTGCGCCACGCTGTAGGCCAGCACGCCGTACAGCCCGATCGACGCCAACAGCGTCGCGAGCACGGCGAACGCGCTCGACAGAATGCTGATCATCCGGTCCAGGAAGATGTTCTCCCGCACCTGCTGCGGCATGGTCTTGAGATCTTCGATCGGCAGGCCGGCATCGATCCGTTTGATCAGGCCGGGAATGGTCCGCAGCAGGGCGCCGGGTTGGGCGGAGCGAACATAGAAGCTGATGTAGCTGACGCGCGTGTCCTGGCGCCACGGCAGGTAGAACACCGCGGGCACCGTGTCCTTGACCTCGGAGTACTTGATGTCGCCGACGACGCCGACGATCTGGATCACCATCGAGTCGGGTCCGCTCGTGGACATGTACTTGCCCACCGCGTCCGTTCCCAGATTGAACTTCCGCGTGAACCGCTGGTTGACGATCGCCACCTGCGGGGCCCCGCGCCGGTCGGCAAGGGTGAATTCTCGGCCCGCAATGGGCTTGACGCCGAGCGTAGCGAAATAGCCGCTGCCGATCTCGTTGAAGTTCGCTCCGTTGTCCACGTCGGGTCCCGACTGAAACCCCTGGACGTCGACACTCGTGCCCCAATTATTGCCCGCGAGCAGCTCCACCTGTCCGCTCGAGACGGCGTCGACCCCCGGCAGCGCCGCCAGCTCGTCCTCCACCCGCTGATAGAGGAGCATGGCCTCCGTGCTGTCATATCCGACCCGGAGCGGCGCGATGCGGAAAGTGACCAGCTGATCGATGTGAATGCCGAGGTCGACCTTGGTGACGTTGACGAGACTCTTGAGGAACAGACCGGCGAAGATGAGCAACGCGGTGGCGAGCGCGATCTGCGCCGTCACCAGCGACCGCCGGAACCGGGCCGCGCTCTTGGTCCCGCCCCCCGCAAGGTGACCCGCCCCGGCACGAATCGTCGTGACCAGCTCGGTGCGAGTGCTGTGCCACGCCGGGAACATGCCGAACACGATCCCCGTGAGCAGTGCCAGGCCCGCGGCGAACAGGAGCACCGCCGGCTGCAACGTGAACTGCAGCGTCTCGTTCGCCTCGGGTGGCAACAAGGCCGAGATGCCGCTGAGCGTCCAGCGCGCGACGAGCAGGCTCGCAATCCCGCCCATGAGCGCCAGAGCCACCGATTCGGTGAGCAGCTGGGTGATCAGCTGCCGGCGGCTGGCACCCAGCGCCAGGCGCACGCCCATCTCCATCGCGCGGTTGGCACCCCGCGCCAGGAGCAGGTTGGCGATGTTGGCGCACGCGATCAGCAGCACGATGCCGGTGACACTGAACAGCATCAGCAGTGGGGTTTTGGCTTCCTGCTGCAGCGAGCTCTGGCCGCGCCAGCCCGGCTGCAGCACGATCTGCTTGGCCCGGAAGCGCACCATGGTCGGTTCGCTCATCCCGGCCTGGAGTGGCGCCTCGACGTCATGGATGATGGGTGCGTACACCGCGTTGATGGCCGTGGCCGCGCGCTCGAGCGTCATGCCGGGCTTCAGCCGCCCGAACACATAGACCCAGTAGCTGCGCCGGTCCGTGAAGTCCCGGAAGCCCACCGACAGAACACCGCGCATGCTGATCGGCACGAAGATCTTGGGGCGCGAGCCGAGCGTGGTGCTCACGAAGCCCCGGGGCGCCACGCCCACGATCGTCAGCGTCTGCCCGTTCACCTTGATCGGGCGACCCACGACGGCGGGGTCCGAGCCCAGGTGCGAGGCCCAGTAGTCGTAGGCGAGCACGGCCACGAAGCCGGTACCGATGGCCTGGTCGTCGTCCGGCCCCAGCAGCCGGCCGGCGGCTGGGCGGATCCCGAGCGTGGGGAAGTACGATCCCGACACGTACATCCCCTGTCCCGTCACCGGCTCGTTCTCATACGCGATGCTCACACCGAACACGAAGTGTGCGGCGAGGGACGTGAACGGCGTCTGCAGCCGCTCCAGGTCCCGATACATGGCATAGCTGAAGACCACCTCGCAGCTGCCCGCCTGGTTGCACGAAGTGCTGCCGGGCTTGGGACCGGGCGCCTCGAGGTTCACGAGCTCGCCCGCGTCCCGGACCGGGAGCGAGCGCAGCATGATCTGATGGAAGAGCGAGTAGATGGCGGCGTTGGCGCCGATGCCCAGCGCCAGGGAGAGGACGGCGACCCCGGTCACGACGGGGGTCTTCCAGAGCTTGCGCAACGCGAGCGTTAACGGCTGCATCGGGGCTCCCGGTGACGGTAGGGGTCCCTAGTAGGACGGGAGCTAGGCTCGTTTAGTTGCTGAGACACCCCTAGTTCGCGCCTGAGAGGCGCGACTCGGCTACCTGTCGCTCAGAGCGACCCGTGTCACTTTACGTGACAGTCCAGCCGAGCCGCGACTTTAGTCGCGAGTCTCGCGCTTCAGCGCACGCCCTGCCGGTAGCGCTCCAGACCCGCCTGAAACCGCAGGTCGGCCCGAACCGGATCGTACCAGGGGTAGGCGGCCCAGAACGGCGGGATCGTGAAGTCCGGCGGCAGGCTCGCGAGGTACTCGTTTCCGCGCCCGATGCGGAGCGCCGTCGCCACTTCGGCGTCCGAGAAATCTGCCGCGCTACGGAGCGAATCGAGGCGCGCGCCGGCTGCGGCGGTATCCCCGGTGGCGGCGGCGGCGAGCGCTTCGAGACCGGCAAGGTAGCGATCCAATCCCGCTCCCGCGTCTCCACCGCTGCGCCCGTGCAGGGCTGCGACATCGGCCCGCATGCCGGCCCGATCCCCGACCCACGCGCGCAGCAGCGCGCGTCGGCCATAGGCGACGGTCATCTCCGGCTCCAGTCTGATGGCGCTGTCCAAGTCGGCCAGGGCGTCGTCAAACCGGTGTTGGATGGTCGCGATCCGGGCGAGGTGCTCGTAGCTCAGGGCGAGGCCCGGATCGAGGGCCAGCGCGCGGCGATACTCCCGTGTGGCCTCGTCGAATTGGAGGCCCCACGCCAGAATCCAGCCGCGCAGATGGTGAAAATCCGGGTTGCGGGGCTGCAGGGCGATGGCGCGTTCCATGTCCCGCAGGCCGGCCGCCTGGTCCCCATACTCGATCACCGCACGGGTCGCATAGGCCGCCGCCGACAGCGAGTCACGGGCGAGCGCGCTGTCCACGGCCGCCCTGGCCAGCGCGACGAGCGAATCTCCTCCCAGTCCGCGGCAACCCCAACCCCAGTCTTTGCAGAGAGCCAGCAACATGCCGAGGCTGGCGCGGGCGCGCGCCGAACCGGGGTCGATCCGGACTGCCGCCTCGTACTCCGTGAGCGCGCGTTCCGCGCCCTCCGCAGTGCGCTGCCGCAGCAGGAAGTCGCCGCGCAGTATGTGGTCGTACGCCGCTCCGTTGCCGGCGGAGCGTTCGACGAGCGCCGCGCGCTCCTGCGGCAATAAGCGGCCCGCGACGCCGGCCGCGACGCTCGCAGCGATCTCCTGCTGGATCGCGAGCAGGTCCGCCGTGGTCCGGTCGAACTGGCTCGACCACACCGCCTCCCCGGTCGTGGCCCGCAACAGCTCCACGGAAACGTGGACGCGGTTCGGGCCGCCCTGCACCCCGCCGCTCACCAGGTACGCCGCGGCCAGCGCGCGCCCCATCGCTTGCGGCGTCATCGCGGCGGCGTCCGGCAGGCGGCGCACCATGGTGCGCGACGTGACCGTGAGTCGCTCGATCTGCCCCAGCTGGGCGCTGATGTCGTTGGCCAGCCCCTCGGCGAGATAGGTCTGGCCGGTGTCCCGGGACAGATTGTCGAACGTGAGCACGGCGATACTGTTGCCGGGCGGGGCGCTCGCCCGCGCGGCGCCGCGGCAGGGCGGCGGCGTGCCGTCCGGGCACTGTGCCAGCAGGGGTCGGACGAGAGCGGCGCAGACCAGCGCCGCTGCGAGAAGCCTCGGGGTCATCTGCCGGCTAAGATGGCGTGCGCTAGGCGGGGCGTCGAGCCAGCATCAAGATGGTTCTATTTCGCGCCCGAGAGGCGCGACTCGGCTACCTGTCGCTTAGAGCGACCCCGTGTCACTTCACGTGACAGTCCAGCCGACCGCGACCGTAGGAA
>DATFGN010000319.1:0-11470 GCA_035249405.1 Gemmatimonadales bacterium | reverse complement strand
CGCGCCCGGCAAGGTGGCCGACCTCGTCGTCCTGAATCGCAACCCGTCTGAGGACGTGACGGCCACCCGCGATATCGCCTGGGTGATGGTGCGCGGCCGGATGTTCAAGCCGGACTCCCTGAGGACCGAATGGACAAAATGACGCGCGTGGGCGTGTTGATCCTGCTCGCGCTGACCGCCTGCAAGAAAGCGCCCGAGGGTGGGGCTCCCGCTGCTCCCGGCGCCGCCTATGACGTCCTGTTGCGCGGCGGGTGGATCGTGGACGGCAGCGGCAATCCCCGCTGGCAGGGGGACGTTGCGATCCGCGGCGAGCGGATCGTGGGCCTGGGCCGGCTCACCGGCGCCGGGGCTCGCGAAACGCTCGATGTGTCCGGGCTCGTCGTCGCCCCGGGGTTTATCGACATGCTGGGCCAGTCGGAGCTGTCGGTGCTGATCGACAACCGGGTGTTGTCGAAGGTCACACAGGGAATCACGACCGAGGTGACCGGCGAGGGCGGGTCCGTCGCCCCGCTGACGGATCGCCTGGTGGCGCTCGATTCGGAAGTGATCCGGCGCTACAACCTGGCCGAGGACTGGCGCGATCTGGACGGGTATTTCGCGCACCTGGCGCGCACCGGCTCGACCATCAATCTCGCGACCTTCGTCGGAGCCACGCAGGTACGCATGGCGGTCATCGGGTTCGAAAACCGCGCCGCCACCGGCCCGGAGCAGGCGCACATGGAGGCCCTGGTCGACACCATGATGGAACAGGGCGCGCTCGGCGTGTCGACGTCCCTGCTCTACGCCCCGGCGATCTACGCCCCCACCGAAGAGCTGATCGGCCTGGCGCGCGCCGCCCGCCGCCACGGCGGGATCTACGCCTCGCACATCCGCAACGAAGCGGCGCAGGAGGACGAGGCGCTGGACGAAGTGTTCCGGATCGCCCGCACCGCCGACATCCCCGTGGAGATCTGGCACTTCAAGGTTTCCGGGCAGCCTCAGTGGGGACGCATGCCGCGCATGATCGCGCGCATCGACTCGGCGCGCGCGGCGGGCCTCGACATCACGGCCGACCAGTACCCCTACATCGCCGGCGCCACCTCGCTCGATGCGAGCATCCCGCAATGGGCCCATGCCGGAGGCACGGATTCCATGCTGGCCCGGCTGCGCGACCGCACCACGCGGGCCCGGTTGCGCCTCGAGATGCAGACCGGCGGCGGCGACGAGAGTCCCTTCATCAATTCCGGCGGGGCGGAGGGAGTCCTCATCGCCGGGCCGTTTCAGGATTCGCTGCACTACCTCGACGGTCGCCGCTTGAGCGACGTCGCCCGCGAGCGGCGCCGCGACCCGATCGAACTGCTGTTCGACATCGTCCTCGCCGACCACGCGCGGACCGGGGCCATCTACTTCTCCATGAACGAGGACGACGTCCAGGCCGCCATGAAGACCTGGTGGGTGGCCGTGAACTGTGACGCGTCCGGGGTGGCCCCCGACGGGCCGTTCGGCAAGGACTACACCCATCCACGGGCCTACGGCACGTTCCCGCGCATCCTCGGGCGTTACGTTCGGGATCTCCGTCTCATGCCGCTCGAGTTCGCCGTCCGCAAGATGACTTCGCTCGCGGCCCAGCGCGTCGGGCTCACCGACCGGGGCCTGCTCCGGCCCGGGATGTACGCGGATATCACCGTGTTCGACCCCGCCACGGTCGGGGATCGGGCCACCTTCGAGAGCCCCCACCAACCCTCCGTTGGCATCACGTACGTGTTCGTGAACGGCCGGGCGGTCATCCGACGCGGCCAGCTCACCTCCGAGCGACCCGGCCGGGGATTGCGTGGGCCGGGCTACGTTCCGCCGGAGCGGCGGGGCCACTAACCGAGCCCGATATGACGCTGGGGCGGTTGGTGCTCGCGTGGCTGCCCGTGGCCGCGTGGTTCGCGCTGGTCGGATGGGCGGCGCATCGGTGGGTGGGCGTCGCCGCGGCGCCAGCTCCCGGCGGCGCAACCATCGCCTGGACCGGTGCCGAGGCCGCAGTGGCCACCCTGATCGCCTCGTTGTGGTTCGACTCCATCGGTCATGGCGCGTGGTGGTTGTTGTTTGGATTGTTCGGCGTGCTCGCCAGTGGTATCCACAATCGCCCGCCATTTGTCGTGGTGATCTTCTCGATTGTGCGCTACATCACGGCCGGAGCGATCCTTTCCTGGCGACTGGGATAGCGCGGGAACTTTTCCAACGCCGCTGGCTACTAGCAACGATCCTGTCTCACCCTCCCCACTCGAGGAGGCCCGATGCCGAACACCGTGCCGCACGCCATCACGCGGCTGGAGTCTTTCTTCGCCGATCGCGATACCCGGCCTGGCGTCATTGGACGCCGGTTGTTGGGAGTTTCGAAACCCCAGGATAAACGCCTGGCCGCGCTGCTGTGTCACGAGCGCGACTCGCGCACCAAGATGGACGGCTCCATCGGCGGCGCATTTGTGAATACCGTATGGACCGCGTGGGAAATGATGGATCTCGGCCTCGACGCCGTGCAGGGTGGGTTGTCGAAGGTCGTGTCGTGGGTAGTGACGTTCCTCGAAGGCAAGCCCACTGCACCCGCGCCCACACCGCTGGCGCTCCCCAACGGGACCGTGCTCACCAACGAAGCGAGTGCTACGTTCGCCGCCGAATGCCTCGGCTTGCGGGTGTTGCTGCGCGCCGGCCAGGACGAGCGGCCCGGCGTGCTGCGCCGGCTGGAGCGGGTGCTGAGCCTGCAGCCGACCCTGCCCGATGAGCTGGCCGCGTGCGCCCTCAGTGTCGTCGCGGTGAGTCCGGTGCCGTACCGCAACCGGCTGCCGGCATGTGTCGAGCGAGTCGCCGCCGCGCAGCGGTCGGACGGGACCTGGGGCAACGCCGATTTGTTGCACATGCTCGAGGCGCTCGTGCTCGCCGGCATTCGACCCGTCCGCGGCGTGATCGAGCGAGCCGTCCCAGCGCTGCTCGGGTTGCAACGACCTGATGGCAGCTTCGACGACCCGCCCCACGAGGAGCGGGCGTTGATTGGGTTGCGGGCGCTACTCGTCGCACGAGAAGTCTGACGGTAGGAGACGGTAGGAGTCACAGGGGACGGTAGGGGATCAAACCTCACCGTCCCTTTACCGTCTCCTACCGTCCCCTACCGTCCCCTACCGTCCCCTACCGTCCCCTCCATATTCCCCGCACCATGACCCCTATCCGCCTCACGGCGTACTCGCACGGCGCCGGCTGAGCCTGCAAGCTCGGGCCCTCCGAGCTGACGCAGGTCTTGCGCCACGTGCCGACGACCGCGGATCCGCGGATTCTCGTCGACGCCGCGACTCGAGACGACGCCGCCGTGTTTCAGGTGACGCCGGATCGGGCCCTGGTGGCGACGGTGGACTTCTTCACGCCTATCGTAGACGATGCTTACGATTTCGGCCGCATCGCCGCCACGAATGCGTTCTCGGATGTGTACGCCATGGGCGCCGCGCCGCTGTTCGCCCTCAACCTGGTTGGTTGGCCGCGGGACACCCTGCCCTTCGACCTGCTGGGCGAGGTGCTGCGCGGCGGCTCCGACGTCGCAAAAGCGGCTGGCGCATTTGTCCTGGGCGGCCATTCCGTCGACGATCCGGAGCCCAAGTATGGCATGGCGGTGATCGGTGAGATCCACCCGGAGCGCCTGGTGACGAACGCCGGGGCGCGACCCGGTGATGCCCTCGTACTCACCAAGCCGATCGGCACGGGGATTCTCACCACCGCGCTGAAGCGCGATCTGTTGGACGCCGCCGGGCTGACCGACGCCATCCGATCGATGACGACCCTCAATGCCGGCGCAGCTCGGGCGATGCTGGCCGTGGGGGTGCACGCCGCGACGGACGTGACCGGGTTTGGATTGCTCGGACACTTGCACAACATGCTGCGCGCCAGCGAGGTGGGCGCCGAGGTGACGGCGGCCGCGGTCCCCGTGCTGCCGGGTGCGCGAGAGATGGTGGCTCGGGGATCGGTTCCCGGTGGCACCAAGCGCAACCTCGAAAGCCTGCAGGACTCGGTGAGTTACGCGGCAGCCGTGACGGACGTGGATCGTACCCTGTTGGCGGATGCGCAAACGTCGGGGGGCCTGCTCCTGGCCGTCGCGTTCGATCGCGTCGACCGTTTGCGCCAGGCGCTGGAGCGCGAGTCCACACCGGCGGCCGCCGTGATCGGTCGGGTCACAGCGGCCCGAGCGGGATCCATTCAGGTCGGCTAGTCTCCAACCCATGGCCGCCATCCGGGAATACCGCTCGCTCACGCCCGACGCCCTCGATGCGTTGGAGCGGGCGGTACGGGAACGCCGCCGCATCGCGCTGCGGCGGCGCGGCACGGAGTACGTCGTCATCGCCGAAAGCCTGATTGCCGGAGATCGGGATGAGACCCTGGAGGCGCGCCTGCCGATGACCGGCGAGTTGCTGCAGTTCCAGCTGCGGGACCTCGAATCGTTCGCGGTGTTGCCGTGAGCGCGGCCTAATGTTCACCCGGCTTCTGATCGGCGTGGACGGCAGCCCCCAGGGCGACGCGGCGCTCGAGCAGGCGGTCATCCTCGGCCAGCGGTTCCGGTCTACGCTCATCGTCGCGTCGGTGCGCGAGCCCGGCGACGATCACGTGGCGACGGACCCGGCCGAGCTGCTGCAACGAGCCCGATTCCGGGTGGAAGCCGCCGGGCTGGCGGTGGAGCTGGAGCAGCACGAGGGCTCGGCCGACATCGTGCTGGCCGAGCTCGCGGAGGAAGTGGACGCCGGACTCGTGGGCCGGCGCGGCCGGCGCTCCGAGCGGGCCGGATCGCCGGCGCTGGGGCGCACGGCGGCGTCGTTGATTCAACTCGCCGGTCGCTGCGTCATCGTGTGCGGCGGCACGCCGTCGCCGATGCGGGAAGTCGCGGTGGCGTTCGACGGCCGCAACCGGCGGGCCCTGGAGCTGGCGGCGCGCTTTGCCAGCGTGGCCGAAAGCACGGTGCACGTGATTCACGCCTGTCGCGACCGCGCCGAAGGCATGCAGATCGTCGGCATTGCCGAAGCCGAATTGTCCCTGCTCGGCGTCCAGTACCAGACCCATTTAGAGGAAGGCTCCGCGGGCGAGGTCGTCGCCCGTGTGGTGCGGGCGATCCGGGCGGACGCGTTGTTCGCCGGCGCGCACGTGCCGCGCGGTCCCGTCGAGCGCCGTCCCAGCGTCGCCTCCCACACCGAGGACATCCTGCTGCACACCGACCTGCCAGTAGCGATTCAACCCTGATGCCAGCCCACGCCATCACGCCCGTCCTGGTCCACGCCGACGAGAGCTGCCTCGGCAACGATCGCTCCAAGCCGAGCCCCGGCGGTAACGCGGCCCTGGTCGAAGCGCCCGCCGGGGATAGCGTGGCGCGCTGGGATCTGTTCGAGTCATCGCCGCAAACGACCAACAACCGCATGGCGCTGGCAGGCGCCATCGCCACGCTCGAGTGGATCCGACGTCAGTGGCAACACGCGAGCGTTCGCTACGTCTCCGACTCCGAGTACCTGATCAAAGGAATGAACGAGTGGATGCCGGCCTGGAAGGCCAGGGGCTGGAAGAAGAAGAACGGGCCGATCGAGAACATCGAGCTGTGGAAAAAGCTGGATCAGGCGGCGAGCGCCCATGAGATTGAATGGCAGTGGGTGCGGGGCCACAACGATCACCCGAAGAACGAGTACGCCAACGACCTCGCGATCCGCTCCGCGGAAGGCCAGGCGCGCTCCAACGGGCTGATCGCCTCCGGCTTCGATACCTGGCTCGCGCAGCAGCGGGCCCGCGGCAAGTACGCCCACTACGACCCCGACGGAGAGGTTCATGAGCGCGTCTAAGGACGGCGTCGCCGCCAACACGCACCGGCTGAACCTCATGGCCGATGGGGCGCAGCCGCCGCCGGTCGAGCGCATCCCGCTCTACGAGGTCTACATGCGCATGGCCGAGGAGCTGGCCAAGCGCTCGACCTGCATCCGGTTGCAAGTCGGGACCGTGGTGACCGACCAGCTGCTCGAGAACGTCCTGGCGATCGGGTACAACGGCAACGCCAGGGGGCTGGCCAATCGCTGCGACAGCGCCGTACCGGGAAGCTGCGGTTGCATCCATTCCGAGATGAACGCGCTCGTCAAAGCACCCGGCAACGTCCGCGACAAGGTGGTCTTCGTCAGTGCCTCGCCGTGTGTCATGTGCGCAAAGCTGATCATCAACTCCGGGGTGACGCACGTGTTCTATCGGAAGGCGTATCGCGACCCGTCCGGCATCGAAGTGCTGGCCCAAGGCGGGATCACCCCGGTGCTGTACGACCGCTGGGTCGGTGAGTGGCGCTGACGGCACCGGTCCGACAGAATTCAACGTCCCTACGCTCGGAGAGTCCACCATGCGATTTGCTACGGTTCTTGCGGCGCTCGTGGCCGCTGCGCCCCTCTCCGCTCAGTCGCTCCTGTATCGAACCCCCAACCTTTCCGGTACCTGGGTCGCTGAGCCCGGCGTCGTTCAATTCAATTTTCTGCACCGATTCTACGTCGCCCCTACCTCCGCCGGACATGCGGTGGTGAACTACCCGACCTTCACGCTCGCCACCGGCGTGGCTCGTCGCGTCGCGGTCGGGGCGTGGTTCGCCACCAAGTCACCCGCCGGGATCGGGCGCAACTCGGTTTCCTCGAACGAGACCGAGGTGTTCGCTCGCTGGCGCGCCGTTGGGGGAGCCGACGGCAGCGCGGGTCTGCACGTCGCGCTCACACCCGCCTACGATTTTCTGGCGAAGAGCGTCGATGGAGAGCTCGGACTCGAGTACACGGTCGGTGCGTTGACGCTCCAGGGCGCGGCCCGGATCATGTCCAAGCCGCTGGGCAACTCGAATGGGGCGCGGGCCGCGTTCGGCGGAGGGGCTGTCGCGCGTCTCACGCGCTTCGTGGCCGTGTCCGCGGACATCGGCTCTTTCGTGAGTCCGACCGTGCTGGCCGCCTGGAGTGCCAGCATCCAGATTCTCATCCCGGAGTCACCGCACTCGTTTTCCTTCCAGGTCAGCAATACCAACGCCAGTACCATCCAGGGCAATTCCATCGGGTTCCGCCAACGGCTCTACGGATTCGAATTCACGATTCCACTGCACGTCAAACGCTTCGGCCAATTGTTCCGTCGTGCGACTTCGCCGAGTGTCACCGGGGACGTGGACGCCGCCGTCGCCGCCGTCGTGACGATCGGCGCTATGAAGTTCCCCGCGGATACGACGGTGATTTCGGCAGGCCAGGCGGTGCGCTGGAACAACGGGGACCCGCTTGGGCACACCATCACCTTCGACGCGGCGTCGGGGGAATCCAGCTCGGCCCTGGTGCCGCCCAACGGCAGCTACGTGCACCGCTTCACCAAGCCGGGGACCTATTCCTACCAATGCACGCCTCATCCTTTTATGAAGGGTGTCGTGGTCGTCAAATGACTGGCCTCACCCCTGACCCCTCTCCCTTCGGGAGAGGGGATCGACAAGACACACATCGTTCCCCCTCTCCGGAACGGAGAGGGGGACAGGGGGTGAGGACCAGCGGGCGGGAGGTGCGGTGTGTCTGACGAGCTGGATCGACTCTTCGAGTGTCTGGTCGAGACGCTCGCCCGGGACGCGCGCATCGCCGTGCCGTTCCCGGCGGCGGATCTCTACGAGCGTCTGGTTCCCTACCGCTCCAACCGTTCGCGGCTGGGCGTAGCGACGCACCAGGACTATGAGATGACCGTGCTGCGTCTCCTGGCCGGGGAGCGTGGCTTCGTGCAGCTCGATCCTACCGATGTGCGCGAAGGCATGCAGCGCGAGGTCACCGCGGCCAATCCCGATCCGGCGTTCTTTCGCAACTTCCCCGATGCCCAGATCATGATCAACCGGTTTGCCGCCGAGCGCGTGCTCCGCGGCGACAAGACCTACGCGCCGCCGGAGCCGGTGGACCTCGGAGCCGACCCCGAAGAGGAAGAGGAAGAAGAGCCGGTCAGCTGGACCTCGGAAAACCCGATTCCTCCCGAAGGGCTCGGTGCTCCGGCGCCGGCCGAGTCGACGTTCGAGCTCGCCGAAACCGAGGAGACCGCTTCGCATCATTGTCAGTATTGCGGTGGATCCCTCCCAGCCAATCGCAAGGTGAATTTCTGTCCCCATTGCGGGCAGCCGCCCATGGGCGAGCTCAAGTGTCCGGCGTGCGGCAGTGAAGTCGACGTCGGCTGGGCGTACTGCATCGGCTGCGGACGCGCAACGGGATTCGAGTGACGTCGTATCGGGTCGCCGTCATCGCGGGTGACGGTATCGGCCCCGAAGTGATCGAGGCCGCGATTCCCGTGCTGGACCGCGCCGCAGCGATGGACGGCTTTGCGGTCGCCTGGGAACGGCTCCCCTACTCCGCCGATCATTTTCTCGCCACCAAGGAAACGCTTCCCGATCACGCGTTCGCCCATCTTCGCGACGACGTGGACGCCATCTTCCTGGGGGCGATCGGGGATCCACGGGTGCCCGGGAACCAGCATGCCCGCGACATCTTGCTCGGGCTGCGATTCCGTCTCGACTTGTTTATCAATTTCCGGCCCGTTCAGCTGCTCCATCCCGAGCTCACGCCGCTCAAGTCCAACCCACCGATCGACTTCGTCATTTTTCGCGAGAACACCGAAGGGGTGTACCTGGGCAAAGGGAGGATCACCGGCGACGAGTACATCGCCGAGGAGATCAACACGGCAAAAGGCGTCGATCGCATCATCCGCGCCGCCTTCGAATGGGCACAAACGCACGGGAAAACGCGCGTCACGATGAGCGACAAGTCGAACGCGGTCCCCGCCCACCAGGTCTGGCAGCAGCGCTTCAAGGCGGTCGCCGCGGAATACCCCTCGATCGCGGCAGAACATCGCTTTGTGGATGCCCTGGCCATGGAGATGGTGCGGGAGCCGCAGCGCTTCGACGTGATCGTCACCAACAATCTGTACGGGGACATTCTGTCCGATCTCGGCGCCGGATTGGTGGGCGGGCTGGGCCTCGCCGCGAGCGCGAACCTGCATCCCGGACGCGCAGGACTGTTCGAGCCGGTCCACGGCTCGGCGCCACCGCTCGCCGGGAAAAACGTCGCCAACCCGATGGCCGCGATCCTGACCGGCGCCCTGATGTTCGAGCAGCTGGCCCACGCCGACGCGGCGCGGCGTCTCGAGGGCGCGGTGCGGGCAGCCCTCGCCGCCGGCGTGCGCACGGCCGATATCGGAGGAAGCACCTCAACCAGCGCGGCGGCCGAAGCCGTCGCCCGTCAACTCGAGAAGGCTCCATGAGCATCCGACCAGTAATGCTGGCTGTAGTGTCGGCGCTGGTCGCGAGCCGTGGGGCCGCCCAGCGCCCGACCACGATAGCGCATCGCTCGACCGTCTATGCGCCGCATGGCGCGATCGCGACGAGCCAGCCGCTCGCGACGGCCGCCGGACTGGACGTGCTGCACCGCGGCGGGAATGCGATCGACGCCGCGATCACCGCAGCCGCGGTGCTGAACGTCGTCGAGCCGATGATGACCGGCATCGGCGGCGACCTGTTCGCGCTGATCTGGGTCGCGAAGGAGCACCGCCTGGTGGCGCTCAACGCGAGCGGACGCGCTGGCGCACTCATGACGCTCGACGCGCTGCTCGCCAAAGGGCACCGCGCCATGCCCGAAGAGACGGTCGAGGATGTCACCGTTCCGGGGGCCCTGCTGGGCTGGGACGAGCTCCTGAAACGGTACGGCACGATCACCCTCGCGCAGGCCCTGGGACCCGCTATCGGGTACGCCGAGGACGGATTCCCCGTCACTCCTATCATCGCGCGGGACTGGGCCAACGAGGCCGGACGGCTGCGGCAGGACTCCGGCGCGCGCGCGACGTTTCTGATCGACGGCTCCCGGGCGCCGCGCGCGGGCGAGTGGTTCCGCAATGCCGATCTGGCGCGGACCTTCCGCCAGATCGCCACGCAGGGCCCGGCGACGCTGTACGGGGGTGAATTGGGCCGACGCATTGTGGCGCGGGTTCGCGAGCTGGGCGGCTACCTCACCATCGAGGATCTGCAACGCCATCATAACGAGTGGATGGAGCCGATCTCGGTCCCGTTCCACGGCTACCGCGTGTGGGAGCTCCCGCCCAACAACCAGGGCTTGGCGGTGCTCGAGATGTTGCGGATGCTGGAGCCCACCGATCTGCGCGCCCTGGGCCACAACTCCGCCGCCTACCTGCACCGCTTGATCGAGGCGAAGAAGCTGGCCTTCGCCGACCTGCGCTACGTAGGGGAGCCGCGCGCGATGACCGTCCCACCCGCGGCCCTGTTGACCGATGCATACGTCGCCGCGCGCCGGGCGCTCATCGATACGGCGCGCGCCGCCGACCGCCCCCAGCCCGGCAAACCGGTCACCGCGAGTGAGACGATCTACCTCACCGTCGCGGACTCGGCCGGCAACATGGTGTCGTTCATCAACTCCCTCTACGATCTGTTCGGATCGGGCGTGGTCGTTCCCGGGACGGGATTCGCCCTGCATGACCGCGGCGCGGGCTTCACGCTCGAGCCCGGGCTTCCCAACACCGTAGCGCCGGGGAAGCGGCCCTTCCATACCCTGATCCCCGGCTTCGTGACGCAGCCGGACTCCGCCGGGACCGAGCAGCCCTGGATGTCCTTCGGCGTCATGGGCGGCTCGATGCAGCCACAGGGACACGTGCAGGTCCTGCTCAACCTGCTGGTGTTCGGCATGGATCTCCAGGACGCGATCGACGCACCGCGCTTCCGTCATCTGACCGGGTTGCGGGTGGCGCTCGAGCCGGTGATCGGCGACGACGTGCGCCGTCGCCTCGCCGCCCTGGGTCACGTCATCGTCGCCGACTCGACCGTGACCTTCGGTGGCGCGCAGGCGATCCAGCGACTGACGGGCGGACGGGGCTATGCCGCGGGATCCGATCCACGCAAGGACGGCATGGCGGCCGGCCATTGAGCGCCGGGCGCGATCTCGCTCGCACGCTCGACCAGAAGGATCTGGTGCTGGTCGTCATCGGCACCGTCATCGGCTCGGGCATCTGGCTCGTGCCGGGCGCGGTCCTGCAAAGCACCGCGGGCGATCCGGGGCTCGCGCTCACCGTGTGGCTCGTGGGCGGGATCTTCTCGCTCCTGGGCGCCCTCACGTTCGCCGAGCTGGGGGCGATGCACCCGGACTCGGGCGGCAGCTACACGTATGTCCGCGAAGCGTTCGGAGCGCTGCCCGCGTTTCTGCTCGGCTGGACGCTGTTTCTCGCGATCAACACCGGGTCCATGGCGACACTCGCCGTGGCGTTTGCGAACTACGCCGGCGAATTCGCTCCGCTGGGACCGCTGGCCCGGCGACTCGTCGCGGCCGGCATGATCGCCCTGGTCGCCGCACTCAATATCCGGGGCACGCGACAGGCGGCGTCGGTGCAAAACTGGAGCACCGGCCTGAAAGTCGGCGTCATCCTCCTGCTCGCCGCCAGCGGCTTCCTCCTGGGCACGCAC